>CAYFVA010000128.1:0-3525 GCA_964346265.1 uncultured Desulfobacterales bacterium | reverse complement strand
TCCCCGGCACCGGGCTTGGGCCATACATACCGGACGAATCCGCCCCCCTGGTCCGCTTTTTCATACAGCTCCTTTACCAATCGAACCCCGTTTTTGTCCTTTAAATCACTCAAATCTTTTCCGATCAGATCCTCGCTGATGTGGGAAACAATGGTCGTACCCCGGGCCGTGAAATAGTACCCCGAGTCATCCTCTTCAAACCGGATACTGTTGAGCAGCCGGTTCAGAACCTGAGCTTTGTCCTCATTTTCGGTGACATCCGACAGTCTCTTTCCCAGGGCCACGGCCATGGAATGCGTAGACACCTTGAGCTTTGCCTTCTGGTCTTCGAGCATCACGTCTTCCGTGGCCGCCAGACCCATGTCCCGGACACTGTTGCTGCTGTTTATGGCAAACCAGGCCATGCATATAAACAGGACCAGAATAAGAACAATAATAATGTACATCCGCTGTTTTACGGTGAATCGTTTCAGCATGTTTCGCCTCCCTTTACCGGTTTGTTTTCCGTGTTGGCAGAAATTCAATACTACCACAAGAGAAATATCACAAGAACACCATAAAAAAAATAAAGCGCGATGTCAAAATAAATCGTAATCATTTGAATTTATCTGAGACACTGACAATGAATAAAAGGCGAAAAAATGCCGGGTGGATTACCAGGGCACATGCAGAAAATTATTGCACACGATTGTCCCGGACAGATTACCGCAGAAGACCGGGCAGCCAGGTGATGATTCCGGGAAACACCAGCAGCAGAAAAATCGTCAGGATATACGCCGGGATAAAGACTGTCACGCCCTTGAATACATCCTTCAAGGGAATATCTCCGGCGACTCCGGCTACGACATACGTGGTGGCCCCCACAGGCGGGGTCACCGCCCCCAGCGTGGTGAGCACCGTAACGGTCACGGCGAACCAGACCGGGTCATACCCCATGTTCACGGCAAGGGGAAAGAAAATCGGGATGGTGATCAGTAACAATGCCAGGGCATCCATGATCGCCCCGCCCGCGATATACATCAGGCTGATCAACACCATGATCCAGAAATCGGAAATTTCGAGCCCGGACACGAAAGAGGCAAGATCAAACGGGATCCGGGTGACGGACAGAAACTTGCCGAAGATCATCGCTCCCGCCACCAGCATGATCACCATGCAGGAGACCTTGAGGGTATCTTTCACCGCGTTTTTGAAATCGTTCCAGGAAAGAGTCCGCCTCACCAGGCTGAGAACCAGGGCGAAAAAACTGCCTGCGCCCCCGGCTTCGGAAGGGGTGAAGAACCCGAAGTAAAGCCCGGCCATGATCAGCAAAAAGAGCAGGATCATCTCGAACCCGCCGGAGAGGGACCGGATTCTTTCGCGGAAGGAAACCTTTTCCCCTGCGGCAGGTCCCCAGTCCGGGAAAATCCGGCAGACAACGGACACGGTGAGCATCAGAAAAAGAGTCAGCACCACACCCGCGCCGATGCCCCCATAGAACAGCTTTGCAATGGACTGCTCCGTGGCAAGACCGATGATGATCAGCACCACGCTGGGCGGGATCACGACCCCGAGGGTGGAGCCGCAGGCGATGGCCCCGGTGGAAAGGATCGGGGAGTACTTGTACTTGTTCATTTCCGGAATGGCCACCGTGCTCATGGTGGCGGCGGTTGCCGTGTTGGATCCGCATATGGCGGAAAACGCGCTGCAGGCGGCCACAGTGGCCATGGCAAGGCCGCCCCGGATATGGCCGATCCAGGCATAGGCGGACTTGTAGAGCCGTTTGTTGACCCCGGAATAAAACGCGATCTGTCCCATGAAGATGAAAAGCGGGATCACCGTCAGCCCGTATTTGGAGCAGACCGACCAGAAAACCGAGCCCACCATGTTGACCCCGGCATTGACAGTAATAATGTAGGAAAATCCGGCAAACCCCAC
Source organism: uncultured Desulfobacterales bacterium (assembly GCA_964346265.1). Classification (GTDB taxonomy): domain Bacteria; phylum Desulfobacterota; class Desulfobacteria; order Desulfobacterales; family Desulfobacteraceae; genus JAIPEK01. Next base: position 1,608 of record CAYFVA010000128.1, on the reverse strand, counting down.
CACGGCCATGGAAAACCCCACCGGCATTCCGACGAAAAAGAGGAGGAACAACAGAATCCCGATGCCGGCGATACCGGCTTCCAGCGGTGTCAATCCCGGCCTCCGATTTTCAGAACCAGTTCATACAGCAAAAGCACGGCAAGGACGAAAACCCCGAAAGCCGTCACCAGGATAAACGGATAATACGAAATCCGCAGCGTTTCCGACAGCTCTCCCACATCCTTGAGAACAAACGCCTTTTTCACCAGCTGGTACGCGAGAATGAAAAAAAACACAAGGCAAACCGCTTTGTTGATCATGGAGAATACCCGTTTGAGGCTTCCGGGCAGCCGGTCATAAACGATATTCACATACAGGTGCTCTTTTTTCTCGTGGGAAAAGGCAAGACAGAGCGCAAAAATAACTGCTCCGAAAAACCCCATCAGCTCATAGGTTCCTCTGACCGGAAGACCGAATTCACGGAAAAAGATGTTGGCGCAGGTGAGAAGCACCATCATCAAAAGAAACAGGCCGCCGATAAAGACCTGAACCGTATTGATTTTATCCAGGATTCTTTTGATCAATTCTGTTTATCTTCTTATCTTCTTTTTTCAATACGCTCTTTGATAAAATCCACCACAGCCTTTCCGTCGATTCCCTTCTCCCCTGCCTCGGCGATCCAGTTGTCAATGATCGGGGAAAGCTTTGCATTCCATCTTGCCAGTTCCTCGGAACCAAGGTCGATAAATTCCACATCCTGTTCGTTTTTCGACCACTCCACCGATTCGGTGATATGGGCATCCATGTATTCGCCCGTCCAAAGGGACTGCTCCTCGATCATGTCGTTCATCACCTGTTTGACATCTTCGTCCAGGGCATTCCAGGAATTGAGGTTCATGACCACGGCAAAGGGATAGACCACGGTCTGGGTCCGGGTCACGTATTTGCAGTCCTCGGCGAATTTCAAGTCCTTCATCACTTCAAGAGAGGAGAAAATTCCCTGGACAACGCCCTTCTGCAGGGCTTCCGGGGTGGCGGACATGGGCATGCCGATCTGGTTGGCGCCCCATATATCCAGGATCCGGGCCGCTCCGCCGGAGGCTCTCAGATCGAGGTTTTTCAGATCGTCCAGAGACCGCACCGCCTTTTTGCTCATGATGTTGGAGGGGGCAGTGGTGAACATGGCCAGCACCTTGACCTTGTCAAAAGCCTTGGGCTGGAACCGTTTGTACAGATCGAGCAGCACCATGCTCCCGGTTTTTGCATCAGGAATCCGGACCGGGAGGCTGACTCCGTTGGTGACCGTGAACCTGCCGGGCTGATACGCCATGCAGACATTCCCTATATCCGCCTGTCCCGCGATCACGCCGTCCATCATATCCTTGGCCCCGAGCAATGTCCCGCCGGGATACGTGTTGATTCGAACCTTGCCTTCCGTCCGCTTTTCCACCTCGTCCTTCCATCGTTCCATCTGGACGCAGGGGAATGTGGGTTCCGGCGGAAAGTTGGCATAATTGAGCTGTACAGTGCCGGCATCGGCGTTTGAAACCTGGAAAGCCATTGTCCCCATCAAAACCGCTGCCGTTAACAAAACCGTCATTTTCAATGCTTTCATCTGCTTCTCCTTTT
>CAYFVA010000127.1:0-6292 GCA_964346265.1 uncultured Desulfobacterales bacterium | reverse complement strand
TCGACAGTCTTCTTTATAACATTAAAAAGAACAATGATACGGAAAAGGCCATAAAGGAAAGCGAATCCAAATTCAGAAGTCTGTTTTATGAGACGAAAATCCCGATGCTGCTGATCGACCCGGCGGACGGGGATATTCTGGATGCCAACAATTTCGCCTGTGAATACTACGGGTATCCGTACACCCGGATTATCAATCTCAACCTGTCGGATATCAACATCATCGGCAAAGAAGAGATCAAAGAGGAGATGGAAAGTGCACTGAAATTGCGGAAGACCTCTTTTTATTTCCGGCACCGGATGGCGGACGGCGGGATCCGGGATGTCCAGGTCTACTGCAGTCCGGTCCGGATGAACCGGCAGACCTATCTGTTTTCCATCGTGGTGGATGTGACTGAAAAAATGGAAATGGAAAAACGGCTCCGGCAGGCCCAGAAAATGGAATCCGTGGGCACGCTCGCCGGTGGTATCGCCCATGATTTCAACAACATTCTTTTTCCCCTGATCGGACATGCGGAGCTTCTCAAGGCGGATCTGCCGGCTGACGATACAAATGCCCGGGAGAGCCTGGACGAAATCATGGGGGCCGCGTTCCGGGCAAGGGAGCTGATCCAGCAGATTCTCACGTTCAGCCGCCGGGATGATCAGGCTGAGGATGCGCACCCCCTTAAACTTCAGCTGGTTGTCAAGGAATGCCTGAAACTTCTGCGGTCTTCCATCCCCCGGACCATACGGATCGAGCAGCATGTGGATCCCGGATGCGGAAAGGTAATGGCCAACCCCACGGGAATCCATCAGATTTTGATGAATCTGGCCACCAACGCGTTCCAGGCCATGGAGGAGAGCGGCGGAACACTCAATGTGAACCTGAGGCAGGTGACGCTGGATGATTCGTACTCCGATCTGCTTTCACTCAAAAAAGGGTCGTACGCCTGCCTTGCCGTCAGTGACACTGGCCCGGGCATTGAAAAACAGGTGGTGGATAAAATTTTCGACCCGTATTTCACCACCAAGGAAAGGGACAAGGGCACGGGGCTGGGACTTTCCGTGGTACACGGTCTTGTTCAAGGCATGAAAGGGGATATCACCGTGTACACGGAGCCGGGAGAGGGAACCGAATTCCATGTGTACATTCCCGTTGCCGAGAAGCATTCAAAGGATATGCCCGAAACGCAGGACGATGAGGAAGAAGCCGTTCCCTGCGGTAACGAACGTATTCTTCTGGTGGATGATGAACAGCCTGTGGCGGAAATCGCCACCCGGCAGCTTGAACGGCTGGGATATACCGTCACTAAAGAGACATCCAGCCAACGTGCGCTGGATGCATTTGAGCAGAACCCGGAGCGGTTCGATCTTCTGATGTCGGATCTGTCCATGCCTGAGATGAACGGCATCAAGCTGGCCGGCCGGATGAAGGAACTCAAGCCGGAACTGCCCGTGATCATCTGTACCGGATTCACCGACCGGATCACGGACGAGACGATCCGGAAAATCGGCATTGACGGGTATCTCCTGAAACCGTTCATAAAAAGGGAACTGGCGCAAACGATGCGGCGGGTTCTGGACGGCCCCTCGGAAAACCAAAAGTGAAAAAGACCGCCGGTAAGGACTATCCTTCTTCCATGATCTCGTGGAGAGCCCCGGACAAGTCCTTTTTCAGGCTATCCAGATACGCGTTCCAGTCCGTTCCGAAACGGTAGAACGCCATGGATGCCAGTTTTTTGGTGATAATCGCATCCCTGTAGGCTGCAAGCTCGTTCCGGTTGAGGGTTTCCAGGATCGCATCCATCCCGAGCCGTTTGATCAGTACCGGCGGGATATAGTGGGACATCACCTTTTTTACAAGCTCCGTGTCCGAAAGGATGGTGTCCATGTGTTCCACCAGGACCGCCTGCAGGGCAAAGATCTGTTCGCTTGTCTTTTCAGAGAGGTCAAACAGCGGGATTTCCGGATTTGCCTCGTGAATGCGGAGCAGCATGCCGGTCTCAAGGCGTGCGTATTTGTCCACCAGCGTCATGATGTCCCGGATCATGGCCCAGCGGGTGTCCACATCGTCCAGGAGCCGGTTTTCGTAATCGTCCCCCAGAAGAAAGGCCGTGAGCACTTCTGAAACAGAGCTTGAAAAGACCCCTCCCTTGTTGGCTGTTGAGTCCTTGATCTGCCTGATTCTGCCCGTGTTGGCGATGTGGCGCCGGGCTGTATCGTCGAAAAAGACGTTGGCTCCTTCCACAATGAATTCAAGCTCCTGGAAAAGGTCGGTGAACGCGGATACGTTCCTGTGGTTGATGGTATCCTTGAACCCGCCGCACGGAATAAACGCCCGGATGTTGGCCTGTTCGATGAACCTGCGGTTTTCCGGTTCCGTTATAAACTTCCGGTGAAACATGGCCCCGTCTTCGACCACTGTGCCGTCAGGCAGGGAGACGTTTTTGGATTTGAGCGGAACACGGAACCCTCTGTCTCCAAGCCGTTCGGCCGGAAAGGCGAGGGAATTGGCCCTCGGATCGGTGTGGCGCATGAAGGCGATTTTCATAAGTTCCTTTTTGTCCAGGCCGTCCGGGTCGAACAGGATTGATCCCCCGTCAATGACAAGACAGATTTTTCCCTTGTAACACTGGATTTCATTGGCCCCGAGATCCCCGTCCGGCCCGCCGGTCATCATCAGGTTGAGATCCTGTTCCTTTGCCCCGTAATGGGAGATCAGGGTGCGGAAACAGCCCATGACGCTTGTGGTGGTCATACCGCTGATTTCCACTGAACCGCCGATTTCGTCATGGATACGTTGCGTATCCGTGGCTGTGGTAACGGTTTTGCCGTTCACGGCAAGTTCGGTTCCGTCTTCTCCCCTGTCAAACAGTCCGAACAGATCGTTGTTTTCCAGAAGCCCGTAGGTGTCGTGGGGGATGCCGAAGCTCTTTCCCGTGGTGACGGTCCGCCAGTGGGGGTACCCTCTTTCTTTGGCCCGGAAGGCCACCTGATCCATCAGCGGCGCGGTTCCTTCGTCCGGCCCGAAAAAGATCATCTCCTGTTTGCCGTAATAATCGACAATGCTTTCATCCGGCAGCATCAGGTCCATGATTCCTTCCGTATAATCGAAAAGCGCCTGGCTGCTGTAGCCGGCATAGATGGCATGGGGAACAACCACCCCTTTGGATCCGCTCTCGCAGATGTCCTTGTGTTTGAGGCGCTGGGCGCGGGGGCCGAGGGCATAGTTAAGAAGGACCGCGTTCTCCAGTTCCGCCATGTGATTGGTCTCGGAGACCCGGATCATTCTGAGCCCCCCTCTTGCGATATCATCGGCTCTCAGATGGGTGCCGCAGGCGTAGTGGCCGTTTATGAAGAAAAGGCCGTACACATGTCCGCTGTAAACCAGGGGATCGAGGACTCGGTTGTCGAACCGGAATGCAAAGGATCTCTTGTCCGGCTTGTAAAAATTGGTCTTCAGGGTGCAGGATACAATTTTGAACATGAAGTTGAAAATGTCGTATCCGATCCGGAAGTCGATGAACCGCCCGGAGAGAAGCTTGTTAAATTGTTCGTATTTTTCCTCCAGGGTTTTTGCGTCCGGTTTCCCGGAAGCATCCGGGCTGAATTTTTTATCGAACAGTTCATACAGAAACCGGATCAGGTCCGGGTGTTTCTGGACGGCTTCCAAAATGGTTTTGTACAGGTACGTGGATTTGTTGGAATCATGCAGCCGGTTGGCGAAAGCCTCTTTGTGATCCCTGCTGGAAAGACTTTCCATGATTTCCCGGTCCGTGACGTTTTCACTTTCCTTATAGATGAACATGTTGGTGAAATCCACGGCGTTGCCGGCAAACAGCATCTGGTTGAACGACAGCTCCCCGGACAAATACAGATCCTTGGTGCCGTTGACCCCCCAGGAGAGAAAATTGCAAAGACCGCAGGTGATACTCTCTTCCATGTCCCTGGTGAGTTCGCCTTTCACGTACAAGGAGCAGATGGACGAAGGGACCGACGAGGTGGGTTTGCTGTACGGTTCCCAGTATGCCCGTATCAACGGGAGGCCGTGATCCTCCATCAGCTTGCGCAGAATGGGCAGCTGGGGCGAGGCAAAGTCGCTGTTGAACATAAGGCGGGTCTCCCCGGTTTCCGGGAGGTTGAATACCTGGATCAGGGGGAGGGTGGATTGTTCAGAGGCGACAAGAAATCGTTCATACCTCTGCCGGGTGGGCTTCGGCGTGGTGGTGAAGTCGCCTGCCAGGTTGAACAGGAATCTCGAATCGCTGAAATCTTCCCGTGCATAGTCTTTTACGGTCTCGGGCCGGATAATGTACGTATAGTAGTTGTTTTCCGGGCTGTAATAGTATTCGCGCCTGTGCCCGGCGATCATGGCCTCCAGGATGTGTTCCATGCTGTCCCGGGTTTCCGCGGTGGCGATCCGTACCCGCTGCCGTACATCACTTCTGTCGGACAGATCGAAATCCACGTGGGCCACGCGGCCGTAAAGCACGACTTTGCCGTCCTGCAGTTTGATGCTGGTGGCGATGGATTCGAGTATGTGCTTGAGCGAAGCCTGGCTGATGTTTTTGAAAAAGTAGTTGGGAAGCTCGAGATCATGGAGCAGGATGCCTGCTGCCATGTTGATGCAGTTGGCGGTGATCAGTCCCTCGGAAGCAATATCGATAACCGCTTCATAAAGAATCTTTGGATCGAGTTCAACGCTTTCCGCTTTGGCGATGATATCCGATCCCTTGGAAACCAGCGCATAACAGTTCTGTTGAGTGTCCATGCGTCCTCTGTATTGTATGGTACCGGAGGTCGGACTTGAACCGACAAGGGCACAGGGCCCGGAGGATTTTGAGTCCATATGGCCGTGATTGTAATTTTTCCAAATTTTCAAAGCCTTAACTGGCAGGGCTTTTAAAACCTATTTTTGGTTTCGTTTGGAAATATTTGTAAAAATTTGACCTTGACGGGCACAATTTGGGCACAGTCAGGCACACATATGGACCTTTGGAAAAACCCTCTGTTCTAAGGCCTCCTCCTTTTCTCAGGAAACGATCAAGTGCAATGATCACTGAATTTTCCACAGCCGGTTCAGTTTGTCCCGTATACCTTTGTGATGTTTCAATACATGTACGGGACAGTTTCATGTTAATTTTCCAGTAGGATCTTCACACCCAATCATTTGTTTCCTGTGTCATCTTCACACCTTCGTTAAAAAACAGGAAGATCTTTACACGTTTTTAGTTTTGATGCAACAGAAAAAGCATGCAATATAAAATGCACTGAAGAAACCAAATATATTGGATTCATCCGGGAAATGCCTGTTCCCAAAAGGTATTTACCGAAAGAAGAATGGGGGTTTGAAAGGTTCGGGAATGACCTTTTATAGGGCACTATAAAAAATCTTGAACAAATAAAACAGCCTTTCTTTTATCCGGGCCGCTGTTCTGCACGAAAGCGGCCCGGACAGATATATAAGCAAGGATAGGGGACCTTATTGCTGGTCTTCAGACATCCTGCTCTGAACCTTGTTTTGCAGCTCTTCATCGTTCTGCATGGCCTGGGCTATCTCATTGTATCTTTTTATAGTAAGCCCGTTATTTTTCACTTCCTGGATCATCTTGTCCTGGTATTTTTGCTGCAGATCTTTAATGTCCTGGTCGTTTCCGGCTCCCTGGGCCTCCTTGGTGTATTCATCCTGAATCTTCCGGATTCCGCTAAACGCCTTTGCAAAGCTGGCTACCTCGACCTCGGTTATCTCGGCCGGGGCTTTTTCCTTCATTTGTCCCGTATCATCCTGGGCCTGGGCCGTTCCGAATGCGGCCAGAACTATGAACAAAGTGAAGATCAAGACCGGTCTCAAGTTTCTCGTCAAAATTTTTTTTTGTTTGTACATTGTGAAAATCTCCTTTTCTTTATTTTGTTGACTTACACTTTGACCTGATGCATCTGTTGTGCCAACATCATTTTCAAAAAAATTTTTAAAAAAAAGTTTATAATTCAGTATGTTACTTAAAAACTGTATTTTGTCGTTCCCGGAAGAAGAGGTGCGTATGCGTCAAGTTGTTGTGTAAAATTGATACATGTGTTAATTCTGCAGTTTCGATGAAGGCTGATTTTATGCGAAAGCCGGGCTCTGGTTCACTCTTTTTTGAAGAGTCTTTCGGGCCTGCAGTCAAACAGGCCGTCCGGGTAAAACATCTTTTGCTCTTACGGATACAATATTTGCATATACATGAAAGTAAATTCGTTCGGGAGAGTTTTATATGAAAGTCCGTGCCATATTCCCGGCATCAGCCGATCCGGTGGTACCTTCCGCTCAT
>CAYFVA010000126.1:0-6485 GCA_964346265.1 uncultured Desulfobacterales bacterium | reverse complement strand
GCACGGTAAAGTGCTGCCATGTGCCGGGAAAATCCATATACCGGATGTCCACAACCCTTGTCTTGTTTTCCTTTACCATTTCGATCACTTCTTTCGGTGTCATACTGATCTCCTTTTATTTGTAGTAATTTTCTGAAAAATTTCCCTTACAATGCATCAATGGAACTTTCTCCGGTTCTGACCCGGACGGCCTGTTCCACAGGAAAGACGAAAATTTTTCCATCCCCTATTTTTCCTGTGTTGGCGGCCTCGCAGATGGTCTTGACCGCCTCATCCACCCGTTCTTTTGTGAGTACGATCTCGATTTTGATTTTCGGTATGAAATCCACCACATATTCCGCCCCGCGGTATATTTCCTTGTGGCCTTTCTGCCTGCCGTACCCATTTACCTCGGTGACCGTCATGCCGTGTATGCCGATTTCGTTCAACGACTCCTTGACATCATCGAGTTTAAACGGTTTAATAATCGCTTCGATTTTTTTCATCACTTGCCTCCTTTGAAACTATTTTGGGTAAGGTTTGGAGAATCCTCTTTTCGATCGCTTCCAGTCTTTCAGGTGACTCCACTTTCTGTTCATTCTCGCAGGAGCGGACGTAAAAAATATCCACCACCTGGTCCACCTTTGTGGCCACTTTTGCGATCTTCACATCCAGCGCGCTTTTATAAAGGCTGTTGGTAACAGCGAAAAGAAGACCGGGAAAATCATAGGTAAATACTTCAATAATGGTGAAAAAGCTCGAGGTTTCGTTGTCGATTCTCACCTGGTTGGGTTCCGGCCTTGGCCCTTTGGAGATGATCAGTTCGTTCGGAATCCCGTCACAGAGCTTTTCAAGAAATCGATCATCCTGCATGGCGCTCTGTAGATCCTTTTGCGCTTTCCGCCACTTTTCCGTCTCAAAAATCCGGTCCTTGGGGGGGGTCACCTTGAAAATGTCCAGGGCGGTATTCTCTTTCCAGGAATAGGCCTCGGATGCCAGAATATCGAGGTTGTTCATGAAAAAAACCCCTGCCACCTTGGAATAGAATCCGGGGCGGTCGGGTCCGCATATGGCCACCGTCCGGACCCGGGAGTCTCCTCCGGTGATCCGCCAGTTGAACCACCGGTCTTCCATGGTCCGGTACAGGTTCATGTGGGCCACAATATCCCTGGCAGGCATGTACAGAAGATACCGCCTGGACATGGATTCCAGATCTTTTATCAGGCTGGACTCGCCCCAGTGCTCTTCCTTTTCGTACAGGACCTCCTCTTTTTTCTGCTCAATGAGCCGGTCCGCTCTCCTGGAAACAAGCTCCCCCTTTTTCAGTATGCTCATGGTCTTTAAAAACAGGTCTTTCAAGAGGGCCTCGGTCCAGTCGTTCCAGGCTTTGGGGCCGGTGGCCTTTGAATCCGCCACGCTCAAAAGATACAGCATCCGGAGCCTCGGGACCTTCTTGATCCGGTTTGCGCAGAAGACCGCTGTCTCTTCATCGCTGATATCCCTCCGGGTAGCGGTTTTGATCAAAAAAAGGTGGTGTTTGACCAGAAAGGTGATCTCATCGATGTCAGAGGATCCGTATCCCATTCGCACCAGAATTTGCCCGGCGATGTCAGCTCCCCGGGACGAATGGGCGCCGCCTGGGGACTCCTTGCCGATATCGTGAAGCAGTGCAGCCAGAAGCAGGATCTTTTTGCTCCGGATATCCCTGTACACCCGGGTATACAGGCTGCCAACGGTACCGGTGTGTTTTTTCCGGAATCCGTTGACAATCTGCACACAGCGTATGGAGTGCTTATCCACCGGAAACAGGTGGTACTCGTTAAACTGGATTTTATTCACAATGGATGCAAATTCCGGTATGAACCGCACCAGGATACCCGTGGACAGCATCACATTCAGCACGTTGAATTCCCAGAGCGAAAGCCGGAGTATTTTTTCGAACATACGGATATGCTGCGCCTGCCCACGGAAATCTGAGTCCACCAGATGGGAGAACTCCGCCCCGATCCTCTGCGCTTCTATAGACAGCGGAATCCGCGCTTTCCCGCTTTCAAGAAATATGGAAAACAAAAGCGAGGGATTCTTGATCACATGAACCGTCCCCATGAAATTCATGCGGCGGTTCTCGATCTTGAGCCCTTCCGGGAGTGTAGTGGCGGCGGGAGGTTTTGCCTTTTTCGACCGGATTTTCGCCAGAATATCTTCCACAACGATCAGGTGAATGTGTTTTAAAAACTCCATTTTTGAATGAAGCTCTCCCAAAAAAATTTCCACACCGCCGTGACCGTTCTTTTTTCCGTATCCCAGCAGATCCGCCATCTCCACCTGGTATTCAAAATGGAGCTGATCGCATTTGCGGCCTGCGATGTAGTGCAGACAGTTCCGGATATTCCATATCATTTCCAGTGTCCGGGTCAGCCGGCCGTACTCCTCGTTGGAAAGAAATCCGTAATACTCGAGATCCCGTCTTTTCTTGATGTCTGATTTGATCCGCGCATACCAGAGCAGGGTATGGTAATCCCTCAGACCTCCGTATCCGGACTTTAAGTTCGGCTCAAGCCGGTAGGTGGAATCGCCGAAATCGGTATGCCGCCTGTCCCCGTGCTCTATGAGCTTTTCGAAGGTATTTTTGAGGTGGCGGGGTTTGTGGAGTTTCCGTAAAAATCGTTCCGTAAAAGCGGAATAGATATGGGAAGCGCCGCAGATAAACCGGGCATCCAGACAGGTGGTAAGGATATCGTACCGTTCAAATGCCATTGAAAGGCTTTCAGAAATGGTTCGTACGCCATACCCCACTTCGAACCGGGCATCCCACAAAGGATATACCACCTCCTGGATAAAACCTTCCGTATCCGGGGGCACCTTTTTTTCAAAGAGGATCAGAAGATCCACGTCCGAATGAATACACTGCTCCTGCCTGCCGTACCCTCCAAGGGCCACGAGAGCGAACGGATTGCCTGATGCATTGAGTTTTCCTGCGGTGATGCTGTCTTCAAAAACAGAGTAGAAATACTCGTCCAGCAACATGGAAAATCCCTGCAGGATATCTGTTTTGTGTCCCGCAAGAAACTCTTTGACCAGCTGATCCCGTTTGCGGATCAGTTTATTTGCGTGGCTGTTTTTCATATGGACTTTTATTCTGCAACGAGCATGCCATGCTGCAAACGCGGATGAAATTTCCCGGCTGCCCTGGTTTCTTGACGAAACAACAGACAACCGGAGACAGAAATGGTTACAAAAATGTAATTTCCAACGGTTGATTTGTTACATTTTTGTAACTAACAAACTCTTTGCCCATCTTTGTCAAACAAGTAAACGCTGGTGCGCAATGGAAACGAAGTTTATCAAAATTTTGACGGAAACGGAGGGGCGGCAGCCGAGTGAAGATTCCCACGGCTGCTTCAATTCCGGAAGGAGATGGTCAGGACTTGGAGTCCTCCTCGATCTTCTCTGTTTTATCTTCCTTTGAATCAGCCTCAACAGAAGACTCATCTGTGGCTGATTTGAAATTTTTTATGCCCTTGCCGAGACCGGCACCGATTTCAGGGAGCTTCCCCGCACCGAAAATAATCAGTATAATCACCAGAATTATGAGCAATTCCGGCATGCCTATGCCCATCATATCAGACTCCTGTTCGCGAAAATCCGTTAAAAGTAACTGATTTTGTATTACCATTATGAAGGTATGGTGTCAATCCAAAAAGCAAACACCTCCTGAAACGGAACCGAGTCCCCGGGAGAAAGGACGTTGAAAAAAAATCTTGACACTTGATTTTAATGGTAGTACCATTGCAGACAAACAAAACAACGAGGAAGTTTACAAATACACATAAAACCCAGTAAAATCATATTTTTGTGTGGCAGATGAATCAAAACCGGTCAGGAAAAGATTTTAAAAGTAGGACCATTTAGGAGACAGATAAAATGAAACCGCTTTTCACACCGGCCAAAGGCGGCGGCAGGGCGGGCGAAGACATCGCTCTCCAGATCGAAGCGGCCATAATAGAAGAAAAGATCCGCCCCGGCGAGCGCCTCCCCAGTGAACGGGAACTTCAGGTTCTTTTTCAGACCGGAAGGGGAGTGATCCGGGAAGCGTTGCGGGCATTGAAACAGAAAGGTCTGATCGAGGTCAGAAAAGGGGCCAAAGGCGGGGCGTTTGTCAAGGAAGTGGAAGTCGGCAACGCAAGCGAGTCCTTTTCTATTTTCCTCAAACAGCAGCACATTGAACCCGGCCACCTGATCGAAATGAGAGAGAGTATCGACAAAACCATTACCACCCTTGCCATTGCAAGGGCGGATAAAACGGAAAAACAAGAGCTCTTGAAACAAGCCCGGAAACTTCAGGAACTGAACAGAAGCCCGTATCCGGACATGGGCAAACTCAGCGAGGCAGACAGGAACCTGAATATCCGGCTTGCCCGGATGTCCAAAAACCCGATTTTCGAATGGATCATGAGAGCCGTACAACAAGGATTCAGCTCCTATGACCAGGCGTTGTACGAAGATACCCGCTACAGAAAAAAAACCGTGGAAAACTGGCAAAAGACAGCCCTGGAAATTTACAACAACGAGCCCCTGAAAGCTCTTTCCAACATCGGCAACCATTATGTTCTTTTGGCCGGATGCCTCCAGGAGAAAGAAGAGGAACGCATACGCCAAAAGAAGGAATTGTTGACGGAACAAACCAATACAATGGAGGATTGAACCCATGGAAAAACAGAACTACGATTATATTATCATCGGCGGCGGATCAGCAGGAAGCGTACTGGCAAACCGTCTGAGCGCGGATTCGTCCGCAAGCGTGCTCGTACTGGAGGCGGGCCGTCCGGACCACCGCCTGGATTTTCGGATCCACATGCCCGCGGCTCTCACCTATCCGCTGCAGGGCAAGACCTACAACTGGTGGTATGAATCCGAGCCCGAGCCGTACATGAACAACAGGCGGGTGTATCAGCCAAGGGGCAAAGTTCTCGGCGGATCCAGCTGTATCAACGGCATGATCTACATCCGGGGCAACGCCATGGATTATGAAAAGTGGGCCGGCGAGGAAGGTCTTGAAAAATGGGACTACGCCCACTGCCTTCCGTATTTCAAAAAATTTGAAAACTACCTCAGGGGAGGCAACACCTATCACGGAGACAAGGGGCCTTTGGCGCTTACCACGCCGGAATGCGACAACCCGCTTTTTGATGCTTTTTTCAAGTCGGTGCGGCAGGCGGGATACCCGATCACCGAAGATGTGAACGGATACCAGCAGGAAGGGTTCTCCCATTTTGACGCCACCATACTGAACAGCAGGCGGCACAATGCAGCCAGAGCCTATGTGCATCCGGTCAAGAAGCGAACCAATCTCGATGTCCAGTGCCATGCCCACGTCCATAAAATCCTGTTTGAAAACAACAGGGCCGTTGGCGTCAAGTTCGCCAAAGGGAAATCCATTCACCGCGTTCATGGCAAAGAGATCATTCTCTGCGGCGGGGCGGTCAACTCACCCCAGCTGCTCCAGCTTTCCGGTATCGGCAACGGGCGTGAACTCAAATCCCACAACATCGATACCATAGTTGATCTCCCGGGTGTCGGCGAGAATCTGCAGGACCATCTCGAACTCTACGTCCAGTACGCCTGCAAAAAGCCGGTGAGCCTGTTTCCATCCCTCAAGGCGTGGAAAGCCCCGTGGATCGGTGCCCAGTGGCTGTTCGGAAAACGGGGGCCAGGCGCCTCCAACCATTTCGAAGCCGGCGGTTTCATCCGGGGCAATGACGAAGTGGAATACCCGAACCTGCAGTTCCATTTTCTGCCCATCGCCATCCGGTATGACGGATCAGCACCCAACGAGGGGCACGGGTTCCAGCTTCATGTAGGCCCCATGAATTCGGATGTCCGCGGATACGTCAAGATCAAGTCGGATGATCCTGTGCAGTATCCGGCCATCCGGTTCAACTACCTGTCCACCGCCAAAGAGCGGAAAGAGTGGGTGGAAGCCATCCGGAAATCCAGGGAGATCATTGCCCAGCCCGCATTCGACGAGTTGAGAGGCAAAGAAATTTCACCGGGCAGGGAAGCGAGGAGCGCAAGTGAAATCCTTGATTTCGTGGCCCGGGAGGGTGAGAGCGCCTACCACCCGAGCTGTACCTGCAAAATGGGGTATGATGATATGGCTGTTGTGGACTCCGAACTCAAGGTCCACGGCACAGAAGGCCTGAGGGTGGTAGATGCCTCTGTCATGCCTGCCATCACCAACGGAAACATTTATGCACCCGTGATGATGATCGCGGAAAAAGCCGCGGACATGATCGCGGGAAACAACCCCCTTCCCGCTTCCGACGCGGCCTGGTACAAACATCAGTAATATTCGGCACAAGCGGACGGGAAACTATTTCTCTGTTCCCGTCCGCCTGCTTTCTTCAATTTTTTACAACAAACCGCAATCTTTATATGAAAGTCCGGAGTGTCTTCCCGGCATCAGCCGATCCGGTGGTACCTTCCGCTCATTCTCGCAGCCCGTC
>CAYFVA010000125.1:0-6518 GCA_964346265.1 uncultured Desulfobacterales bacterium | reverse complement strand
GATCCGGGTTCGGCTCGGATTCAAACAAGGCAAGGGTCTTTTTCAAAGACGGTACAAATGAAGATATCCCTGCCATGGACAAAAACGAGCTTGCCTGGGTCATCCTGGACAACATTGTAAAACACACAGGATAGATTTTGGTTTTGGATCATCACGCAGCACTTTCACAAGCCATGCAGGAGCTTATTGAAAATTTTCAATTCCAGAAGAGTATGGGGGTGGACCGGTATGATATCAGTGATCATACCCGGAGGATTCTTCAAAAATGGGGTTCCGGAAGTTTTTCCGCGCAAGCGGAGCCCGTGCTCGGGCCCCCGGATGCATCCGTGGTTCTGATCGACGGAAGGTCCCGGTTTTTTGACGGAGAATCCGGGGATCTTCTGGTCAGGATCCTCGGGGCCATGCATCTGGATAAAGAGGACGTGCTGGTTCTGAATGGAAAGGATATACAGGCTGTCAAACGATCCATCCGGCAGGGCCGTCCCAGGGTGATCATTACCTTGGGCAGTGAAGCCCTGCAGCATCTGTTCGGGAAGAATGCCGGTGTGGAAATCCACAGGGGGAAATTCCAGCGGTTTATGGGGGTCAAGGTGATGCCCACCCTGCACCCGGAAACCCTGCTGTCGGACGCGTCAAAAAAACGGGAGCTGTGGGAGGATATGAAAAAGGTCATGGCGTTTCTGGGGCTGTAACATGATTGTGGATTCTTATCTGCATACCCTTTCTGCGGAAAAAGGGTGTTCCGATCATACCCTGCGGGCATACGGCCGGGATATAGAGCGATTCGTGGGTTTTTGTCTTGAAAACCTGCCGGAACATCTTCAGGGCCGGACCGAAAGGGAAGTGATTTCTGAAGATCCGGACAGCCAGGAAGCCGAAAACAGGGAACAAAAGAAAAATCAAGAATCGGAAAGGATCCTGGTGTCGGTTCTGGCAACTTCCGGGGAGCTTCTGACAAGAAAATTCATCACCCGGCTTGTCCGGGATGGGAAAAGCAAGCGGACCGTGGCCCGGAATCTTTCTTCGGTGAAATCCTTTCTCAACTACCTGGTCAAGGTCGGGAAGCTGGATTTCAACCCGGCGGAAACCGTGGCTGCGCCGAAAACCGAAAAGCCGATCCCCCGGTTTTTGACCGTGGATGACATGTTCGCCCTGCTCGACTCCATTTCTGCGGGAACTTTGCTTGAATCCCGGAACCGGGCCATTTTCGAGACATTCTACTCCACCGGCATGCGGGTGTCTGAAATCGAATCCCTTGATACCGATGATATTGACTTTACCCGAAAAATGGTAATGGTTACCGGAAAAGGATCCAAACAGCGGGTCGTGCCGGTGGGAAACCGTGCGGCGGAAGCGATCCTCGCGTACCGCAGGCGGCTTTCCAAAGATTTGGCCCCCCTGTTTGTCAACAAGAACGGAACCCGCCTGTCCGCAAGGTCCATACGGCGGATTTTAAACAAAATCGTTGCGGAGTGCGGCCTGAACATCCCTGTATCCCCTCATACGCTCCGGCATTCGTTTGCCACCCACATGCTGGATTCAGGGGCGGACCTGAGAGGGATTCAGGAAATCCTCGGGCATTCGAGTCTGTCCACCACGCAGATTTACACTCACGTGAGTGTGGACCGGCTCAACGAGGTATATGACAGGGCGCACCCGAGAAGCTGAATACAGAGGATATCTATGAGCACAGTATTTCACGGCACCACAATCGTGGCCGTAAGATCCCCCGAAAAAGTGGTAGTGGCGGGGGACGGCCAGGTCACGCTGGGCAGCTCGGTGACCAAGCACAAAGCCCGGAAAGTCAGGAGAATCTACCACGACAAAATCATCACCGGATTTGCAGGCGCAACAGCGGACGCTCTCACCCTGTCCGAAAAGCTGGAGGAGAAACTCGAGCGTTTTGACGGGAACCTGACCAAGGCGGCGGTGGAGCTTGCAAGAGAGTGGCGGACCGACAAGTACTTACGGCGCCTGGAAGCCATGATGATCGCAGCGGATGCCCACAACACCTATCTTTTGTCCGGAAACGGAGACGTGATCGAGCCGGATCACGGGGTCATCAGCATCGGTTCGGGCAGCGCTTCCGCACAGGCGGCTGCAATGGCGCTTTTGGAACATTCGGATCTCGACCCGGTTGATTTGGCACAAGAGACCATGAGAATCGCCGCATCCATATGCATCTACACAAACGACAACATAACCATTGAAGAAATCGGGATTTCATAATGCAGGACTTAAAACCCAGAGAAATTGTCAACGAGCTTGACCGGTACATCATCGGCCAGGACAATGCAAAAAAATCCGTGAGCGTGGCCCTGAGGAACCGGTGGCGCAGAAAGCAGCTGCCGCAGGATCTTCAGGAGGAGATCGCTCCAAAGAATATTATCATGATCGGGCCCACCGGCGTGGGCAAGACGGAAATCGCACGGAGACTCGCCGGTCTTACCGATTCGCCGTTTTACAAGGTCGAGGCGTCCAAGTTTACGGAAGTCGGTTACGTGGGCCGGGATGTGGAGTCCATGATCCGGGACCTTGTGGAGCTGACCGTGAACAATCTCAAGGCCAGACAGCAGCAATCCGTGCAGAAGAAAGCCGAACGGATCGCGGAAGAAAGAATTCTGGATCTCCTCCTGCCGGGGAAGGAAAGCGGCGAGGTGGAAGAATCAGGCGGCCATACGCGGGAAAAACTCAGGGAGATGTTCAAAAAAGGCAAGCTGGATGACAGACAGGTGGATATCGATGTCACGGATTCGTCTTCTCCTGTGATGGATATGTTCAGCAACGCAGGCATGGAAGAGATGGGCATCAACATGAAGGACATGCTCGGAAACCTGATGCCCAAAAACACCAAGCGCCGGAAGATGAAAGTCAAGGACGCGTACAAGGTGCTCACCCAGGAAGAGGCGGCCATGCTGGTGGACATGGAGCAGGTCAAGGCGGATGCGGTCTCCATGGTCGAGCAGTCCGGTATCATCTTCATCGATGAGATCGACAAAATCGTGGGCAAGGAGAAGACCGGAAGTCCGGAAGTTTCCAAGGAGGGGGTCCAGCGGGACCTTCTGCCCATCGTGGAGGGCAGTTCCGTGCCCACCAAGTACGGAACGGTGAAAACGGATCATATTCTGTTCATGGCGTCCGGTGCCTTTCATGTGACCAAGCCGTCCGACCTGATCCCGGAGCTGCAGGGCCGGTTCCCCATCCGGGTGGAGCTGGATTCCCTTGGAAAGGAAGAATTCAAACGCATTCTCACGGAACCGAAAAACGCACTCGTTCTTCAGTACATCGCTCTGTTGCGCACCGAGGGAGTTGATATGCAATTCACGGATGAAGCCCTTGCCAAAATTTCAGGCATTGCCGTCCAGGTGAACTCCACCACCGAGAACATAGGCGCAAGGCGCCTTCACACCCTCATGGAAAAGGTGCTTGAGAACATTCTGTTCAACGCCCCGGATGTCGAGGAGAAAAAAATGGTGATCGATGAACGATTCGTGGATGAACAGCTTCAAAACATTGTGGAAAATGAAGATCTGAGCAGGTATATCCTATGAAGGAAAACGTTGCTGAATTACTGGTTGAAGCGCTTCCGTACATCCGGAATTTTTCCGGGAAACGGGTGGTCATCAAGTACGGAGGCCACGCCATGGTGGACGAGACCCTCAAGCAGGGGTTCGCAAGTGATATCACGCTTCTCAAGTACATCGGGGTCAACCCGGTGGTCGTTCATGGCGGCGGCCCGCAGATCAGCAAGGTGCTGGACCGGATGGGCATTACCTCCACTTTTGTCCGCGGCATGCGGTATACGGACGGCCAGACCATGGACGTGGTGGAAATGGTTCTGGGCGGCAAGGTCAACAAGGAAATCGTGGCCGGGATCAATGCACAGGGCGGGAAGGCGGCCGGGCTCACCGGCAAGGACGGCGGCATGATCATGGCGGAAAAGCTCAGGATTTATCAGGACTCAGTCGGAGAGCAGCCGCCAGAGATCATCGATCCTGGCATGGTGGGCAATGTTTCCCACGTGAACCCGGAGATCATTCACACCCTGGCGGACAAGGGATTTATTCCCGTAATCGCCCCTGTGGGCGTAGGGAAAAACGGGGAGACCTACAATATCAACGCGGATCTGGTGGCCTCCAGCATCGCATCAGCCCTGAACGCGGAGCGTCTGATCCTGCTCACGGATGTGGACGGGGTGCTGGATCCTGAGGGGACACTGATCTCCTCCATCAATTTTGAGAAAGTCGGGCGGATGATCAAGGACCGCCACATCCAGGGCGGCATGATTCCCAAGGTGGAATGCGCAGTGGATGCATTGAAAAACGGGGTGAAAAAGTCCCATATTGTCAACGGAAAAATCAACCATGCCGTTCTGCTTGAGCTGTTTACGGACTCGGGCATCGGCACCCAGGTATACAAGGAGTAACCCGTATGGATACAGTGCAAAAGACCGATTCTTTTGTCATGAATACGTATGCCAGAAAACCTGTCAGCTTTGTACGCGGTTCCGGGTGCAGACTCTGGGATGAAAACGGAAAAGAGTATCTCGACTTTCTTGCAGGAATCGCGGTGTGCGGACTGGGGCACTGCCATCCCGAAGTTACCCGGGCCTTGTCCGCCCAGGCGGAAACGCTCGTTCATGTATCCAATCTCTTTTATACCCGGCCTGCGTCGGAGTTGGCCCAACGGCTATGTAAAAACAGTTTTGCAGACAAAGTGTTTTTCGCCAACTCCGGGGCCGAGGCGAACGAGGCGGCCATCAAGCTGGCCCGCAGGTATTTCCATAAAAAGGGAGAGGCGGGTCGAAACCGGATCATCACCATGAACCAGTCCTTCCACGGCAGAACCATGGCCACTCTTTCGGCCACGGGACAGGAAAAGATCAAACAGGGATTCGAGCCGGTGCTTCAAGGATTCGTGCATGTGCCGTTCAACGATATGGAGGCACTTGAGAAGGAGATGGGCGATGACGTCTGCGCGGTAATGCTCGAACCGGTCCAGGGGGAGGGCGGCGTGATTCCTGCGGCCCCCGGGTACCTTGAAGCGGTCAGGAACCTGTGTGATCAAAAAGGGGCTCTTTTGATATTTGACGAGGTCCAGACCGGCATGGGCCGATGCGGGCATCTCTTCGCCCACCAGGCATACCATGTGACCCCGGATATCATGACCCTTGCCAAAGCCCTGGGCAACGGCCTTCCCATCGGGGCCATGCTGGCAACGGACCATGCGGCCCTGGGGTTTGACAAAGGAAGCCACGCTTCCACCTTCGGGGGTACGCCCCTGGTTGCTTCCGCCGCACTTGCGGTCCTTGAGATTGCAGGGGAGGATTCTTTTCTGGAGCGTGTCCGGAAAACCGGGGCGTATTTGAAGGAAAAACTGGTCGGGCTTCAGAAAACCTGCAAGACGGTGAAGGAAGTCAGGGGACTCGGTCTTCTGGTGGGCATGGAGATCGAGGCGGATGCGGACAGGATCGTGGAAAAATGTTTGAAAAAAGGGTTTATTCTCAACGCAATTCAGGGTAAAATTATCAGATTTGCACCGCCTTTGATTGTCACGGAGGAGGAGATTGATCAACTTGTACATGTTCTGTCTGATTTGCTGGAAAAGGAGAACCGGGTTTGAAAAAAGATTTGCTGTGCCTTCTGGATCTGGAAAAGAATGATTTTGAAAGCCTGTTTGAAAAGGCTTTGATGCTGAAAAAACGGTACAAACAAGGAATTTTGGACAAAAATCTGCTCGGAAAGACCCTGGGCCTGATTTTCGATAAAAAATCCACCCGGACGCGCGTGGCGTTTGAAACGGCCATGATGCAGCTGGGGGGCAACGCCGTCTACATGAGCACCCAGGAGACCCAGATCTCCAGAAACGAGCCTGCCAAGGATACGGCACGGGTGCTTTCCCGTTATATCGACTGCCTGTCCATGAGAACCTTTGATCACGCGCTGGTGGAAGAGTTTGCCGCCCATTCCTCCATCCCGGTGATCAATGCGCTCACGGATTTCTATCATCCCTGCCAGGTCCTGAGTGATATCATGACGGTGATCGAGAAAAAAGGCGGATACAAGGACCAAAAGATTGTATGGGTGGGAGACGGCAACAATGTGGCCGCTTCCTGGATCAATGCCGCAGCCGTACTGGATCTGGATCTGGTGGTGGCATGCCCGGATAAACATGCCGTATCCGCGGACATCATTGAAAAAGCATCTGCATTCGGCGGTTCCCGGACTCGATTTACAGACGATCCCGCGGCTGCAGTCAAGGATGCGGACGTGGTATACACGGATGTCTGGGCGAGTATGGGACAGGAAGGGACCCTCGAGGAAAAGCTGTCCGACTTTGACGGGTTCCAGGTTAATGCCAAACTTCTGGCCAATGCCAAAGAGGATGTGATGGTCATGCACTGCCTGCCCGCCCACCGGGACGAGGAGATAGCAGAAGAAATTCTCGAGGCGCCTGACTCGGTTATCTGGGACCAGGCGGAAAACAAGAGACACATGCACAAGGCGATACTGGAAGCA
>CAYFVA010000124.1:0-6599 GCA_964346265.1 uncultured Desulfobacterales bacterium | reverse complement strand
AAAAAGGAGAGACCCATGTGTGAATCCAGCGTATATATAAAACAAAACGACAAAGAAGAGCTTGTCATGGAGAACGTCGCCTCCATCACGCCGGTGGAGGAGAACCTCTATCTTCTGAAAGGTCTTCTGGGAGAACAGAAAGAAGTGAGGGGCCGGATAGCCGACATCAACCTGATGGCCCACAAAATCATTCTCGTTTCATAATTTTCCCATTTGGAGGCAGCTGTTGACGGAAATTACAACCACAATGGATATTTTCAAGCTTTTGGACAAATCCAACTGCCGAAAGTGCGGAGAAAAAACCTGTCTTGCTTTTGCAGCGGCGGTGTTCCAGAACCGGAAAAACCTTTCCGAATGCCCGAAACTCAACGGGGAGACCATCTCGAAGGTCTCTTTCCATACGGAAAACCGAAACGTTGCCGACCAGAACCGCGAAGAAATATTCAGCAAACTGAAAAAAGAGATACAGGAGGCGGATCTTGAAGAACGCGCCCGGATCATCGGGGCCTCTTACAAAGAGGGCCGGCTGACCCTCAAAATCCTGGGCAAGGATTTCAGTGTGGACGAACAGGGCAATATTTTCACACAGATCCATGTGAACCTGTGGGTGACGATTCCGTTTTTTCAGTACGTTCTCAAGGGTCAAGGCATCGACCCTGCCGGGGAATGGATCTCCTTTCGGGAGCTTGACGAGGGCATGCAGCGGTACAATTTTTTCCAGAAGCAGTGTGAAGAACCCCTCAAACGGGTGGCGGACATCTATCCGGATCTTTTCGATGACATGATTCACGTGCTCGGCGGAAAGGCGGTGGAAGAAAAATACCAGTCGGATATATCCGTGGTGCTCCATCCTCTGCCCAAGCTGCCGATCATGGTCTGCTACTGGAAACCGGAACAGGAACTTGCATCCAGCATCGGTATATACTTTGACCGCACAGCCAACCGGAACCTGGATACCGGCTCCATCTTCTCGCTCTCATCAGGACTTGCTATGATGTTCAAAAAGTTCGCCATCCGGCACGGTCACGTCATCGGGTTCTGATGGATTCAACGGAACCGGTAAAAGAGTCCAAACCGGCCAAAACTCTTAAAACCGTCATCCTCTGGTTCATGATAGACGCGGTCTACCTGGCTGGACTGTACATCTTTTTCAACCAGGGGTTCCCGTACGGCATGAAATTTCTGGGAGCCCACGTCTTCGCCATCGGCATCGCCACCCTGGTCATGTATACGGGTCTGGGGGCGGGGGTCTTGTGGATCCCCATCCTGACGTTCCTTGATCTCTCCCCGGCCGAGGCCGTGACCATCTCCGTCTTCACCCAGATCGCCGGCAAAGGTATGGGCTCTTTCATTTATCTCAAGGCCGGAACAGTGGACCTCAAGGTGGCCCGAACCTTTCTTCCCTATGCGCTTTTCGGCGTAATGGCAGGCTACTTTGCCGGGTTCGGCCTTTCATTGAAATACGAGACCCTTCTTCTGTACATGTTTGTGGCAGTGGCGTTCTGCCTTCTGGTGATGATGGTCAAATCCCTTTTTGATGAAAACGGTACCGGTACGAAAACGTTCAATGAAGATGCCATGAAAAAAAGCGGGTTTATCGTGACCGCCTCCTCCTTTTTCACCGGGCTTTTGAGCATCGGCAACAGCGACTGGCTGATTCCCCATATGGAGCGGAACCTCAGGATGCCCACCCACCGGGCCGTTGCCACCGGGCTGTTTGTCATGTTCTCGGTGACCATTTTCTTTCTTGTACTCACGCTGGGCAGCGTAGCCGCAGGCATCCGGGAGTTTCCGGACCACATGCCGATTCTGCTGGCCACCTGCAGCGGGGTAATTTTGGGGGGCAGGATCGGTCCGTGCTTTCTCAATTTTCAGTGGTTCCAGAAACGGCAGAAACACGCCTTTATCCTCATGCTGATCGTCTCCATCATCCACCTTTTGTGCTGATGGCGGATCACACCTTGAAATCCACCGTCTGAACGGCCACGGGATCCGTATACGTGATAACGGTATCATACTCCTTGAGATCGATGTACGCGGTGGCTGCGTACTTCTTCTTGGTCCACTCGAGGATCAGCTGCTCGTCCTCGGACTCCAGGATCTTGAAATCCCCGTTAAAGGCAGGATAGGAATTCCTGAACTCCATGAGCTTCAAAAGCCGCTTGACCACGGGCTTTTCAATATCTTCCCGAATTTCTTCCAGTGTATAGTTGTGACGGTTGATATTCCTTCCCAGCCTGGTCCTTTCCACAAGCTCGATATCGTTCTCTCCCGCCAGCAGCCCCACATAGTAGACCTGGGGGATGCCCGGACTGAAAAACTGGATGGTCCGGGCGGTAATGTACGCATCATCGTCGCAGCCTAAGGCTGAATAGTAGGTGCAGTTTACCTGATATACATCGAGGTTCTGGTATTCCGGGCCCGAATAAATCTGTTTGACGTTGGACCCTTTTTCATGCAGAAGCTCCATTGTCTCATTGATGTCCTCGTCACTTAAAAGACCGACCGCGTCCACCACCCCGATGCCGTCATGGGTGTCCAGCGTGGTCACCTGCCGGTCCGGATAGGAGACGAGAAGATTTTTCAGAGGGGTGGCCGTGTGTTTGTAAAGCGCGTGAAGCACCAGCATGGGAAGTCCGAAATTGTAACTCCAGTACCCGTGGTCCACAAGCTTGCGGTTGTAGGTGTAATGCTCATGGACTTCGGGAAGAATCTCGGTCTCAAAAGCGGATGTATAATCCTTGAACCACTCCAGAATTTCCCATATCCTGGGTTCGAGGAAAAAACAGTTCGTCCCCAGTTCCAGCGTGGTATAGGCCACGGCATCCAGCCGGATCATTTTGGGCTCGTTGCGGACCAGCTTGATCAGAAAATTCCGCATCACTTCCCGGGTTTTGGGGGATTCCCAGTCCAGATCGATCTGCTGCTCGTTGAAAGTGCACCAAATTTTCTCGATGGTGCCGTCGGCCCGTTCCAGAACCGTATACGGGGGTCTCGGTTTCCGGGTATACACTTTTTCAAGGTCTTCCTCCGTGATCCAGCCGTCGGGCTTGAGCTTGTAAAAGCTGAAAAACATATCCGCATATTCGCTGTTTTCCCCCTTTTCCACGTAATCCTGGAAGTATACCGACTGCCTGGAAATATGATTGACCATGAAATCGATGATCAGGTCGAAGTCCCGGCCGATTTTCTCCACATCATCCCAGGTGCCGAAGGCCGGATCCACCTCGTCATACGTCAGGGGCGCAAAGCCCCGGTCCGAAGAGGACGGATAAAACGGAAGAAGATGGACCCCGTTAATGGCCTTGCTCAAATATTTGCGCAGCACATAATGAAGTTCCGCCAGATTGATTCCCAGACTGTCCGGATACGTGATCAGATGTATCTTGTTCTTGATTGTCATGTGCTTTCTTTTCCTTTTGCTTTTTCAAAAAACCGGTAATGCCGCATCCCTTCGATCATTCCGCCTGCAAAACCTCTCTGGGCAAAATAGACGTTTTTGGCCGACTTCATTTTTTCAAGCTCGCTGCTGTAATTGCCCACCACTACGGCCGAGGGTTCCCCTTTGAGCATCTCTTCGTCATTGCCCGAATCCCCGCTCACCAGAAAGTTCCGCAGGGGGATTTCCCACTTGTAGCTCAGGTACCGGATGGCTTTTCCCTTGGAGGCCCGGTACGGAAGAATATCCAGGTACGACTCGTGGGAATAAATCAGGGTATAGTGGCAGCGGTTTCTTGTCAGAATATTGTGTATTCTTGCCAGCCGGTCTTTGCCGGGCGACATGTTGTAGCTGATCTTGCATGGTCTCTGAACCTCTTCCTCCTGAAGTTCTATATAGTCAACGTCCTCCAGAAGTGAGACGATTTTCTCCCGGTTCCAGTTTCTCGAAATATGGGATTCCCACCCCTTTTCTTTGTGAAGGGACGGACCGTAACTGATTTCGCTCCCCACGGACGAGATAATCACATCCGGCATGATCACGTTGTTCTCCTCGAGCACTTTGACCGCGGACTCGAGGACCCTCCCCGTGGCCACACCGAATCCCACCCGATCCTTGTTCTCTTTCAAAAGCGATACCAGTTCGGTAAGGTCTTCCTCGTCTCCGCCGAGAAGGGTGTTATCTATGTCGGTGATAATCATATGATCCAGATTGGCAAGCCGTCTTCCGATACTGTTTTCCGGCTCCTTTACGGTAATATCGGACAGGTCGTACCTGGAATGGAGTTCTTTCATCTCTTCGATATAGGTTTCGGCATGGCTTTCCCAGGTATAGTACTTCCGGGTGTTGATGACCCCGTTTTTCGAAAATTCCGCCCACTTGTCCTCGTGCACGATAATATCCCGGACCGCTTCGGAAATCACCTCTGTATCCAGAGGATCCACAAGATACCCGTTCTGGCAGTTCTCTATGATATCCATGGGTCCACCGTCTTTGGTGGCCACAATGGGAAGCCCTGTGGCGGCCGCCTCCAGAAGCGTGATCCCGAACGGCTCGGTAAGGGCCGGGTTGACGAATACGCCTCCTCTTTCGGCCGCCACCTTGTAGAGTTCCGGGACTTCGTTCTCAAAGTCATGGGTTTTGGGCACAGCCATTTTGCCGTACAGATCGTACTTGTCCATCAAAAGGAGCATCCGGGTCAGAACATCCCGCTCGGTTTCCTCCTTCAAGGCAATGTCCTTCCGGATCCCGGCGAACACGGCGAGATTCGCAATGGCCTGGAGTTCATAGTCCTCGCCGTACGCCTGCACCAGTCCCTCGATGTTCTTGCGCTTGTCAGGCCGGCACAGCGCCAGAACAACAGGCTTATCAGGGTTCTGAAAAAACCGTTTCAGCTCCTTGATCACCGAGGCCTTTGCGAACATGGCCTCTTCCGTGGGCTGTTCATCCTCGAGCTGGTCGTAATAAAACGGCTGGAATTTCTCTATATCAATTCCCGGAGGAATCACCCGGAATTCCGGCAGTCCGCCGTTATCGTACTGGCCGTACTGATCTTCTTTTTCCTGCCGGGTGCTGGTGATCACCATGTCCGTGGATTTCAGAATCCGCTCTTCCATATCGATCCGGTGATCCAGCTTGATCTGTTTGTTGAGCTCGGCCGACTCGAACCCCTCGTTCAAAAGCCGCGCCTTCTTGGACCGGCCCATAGAATGCCCTGTATATACAAACGGAATGCCGAAAATACGGGCCATCTCCATGGCCACATAGCCGGCATCCGGGTAGTGGCCGTGCACAAGATCGGGCACCGAGTTCTCCCGTTTGGTGAATTTAATGGTCTTGTCCACATATTCATCCAGATACGGCCACAACAGTTCCTTTCGCATGTATTTCCTGCCGCCGCACTGGATGCGGACGATCCGGAACTTGTGGGTTACCTGCTCCACCTGTTTGCCATAGTCATCCGAGAAGGATTTATCCGTAATCAGGCGCGTAAACAGGTCCACCCGGCGAACATTTTCATTCCTGGACAACGCTTTTCCAAGCTCGATCACGTATTTCACCTGACCGCCTGTGTCGGAATCGTACCCAAGCTCCATGTTTTCCGCGCGTACAAGGCCGTGAATACTGAACATCTGAATATAAAGACCGTTTTGCGGCATGATTATCCTCCTGTTTCCTTTCTGAATTGGTCATAAAAATCTTTGGTGTCCGGAAGAGCACCTTTGATACCGCAGATTCGGTCGGCAAACGATCCGGCAAGAGAAATCGTGTATTTTTCCGGAAGTCCGGTCAAATGCCCGGCCGCAGCCATGGCTGCATAGGCATCCCCGGCTCCCACTGTATCTGCCACATGGATGCCGGTTTTCGGGCCGTCTGTGAAACGGCCGTTTTCGGACAGAAGCTCACTTCCCATCTCCGCTTTTGTCAAAATGACTTTTTTGACGGCATATTCTTTTCTGATCCGGTCCACGGCGTTTTGTATATCGGATCCACTCTCTGCCGGTCCCGCGATGTGAACCAGTTCGTCCAGGTTCAGCTTGAGAATGTCTGCAGCCCGCAGGGACGCATCGATAGTAGCGCTCGTGTAGCACTCCGGCCGCAGGTTGATATCCAGAAATGCTTCCGAGGAGCCGCTTCTGTTCCGGAGAATCTCCTGCATTGTTTGAAAGCCATGCTCCGTGCGCTGGACAAGAGTGCCGAAATAGATCAGCCGGGCATTCTCCCTGATCAGACGCATTACATGATCGGTGACATCTATAAAATCATATGCCGCATTCTTTTTGATCTCAAAGCGGTGATCCCCTTTTGAATTCATATGAACCTCGACGCTGCCGGTTTTTCGGGCCGGATCGATCTGAATATCTTCGAGGGGGAAACCATGGGTTTCAAGAAAATCAAGGATCTCTCTTCCCCTCTCATCCGCTCCCACCCGGGACACAAAACGCACCGGAAACCCGAGTTTTTTCAAATGAAACGCGAAGTTAAACGGTGCGCCGCCGATCCTGCGGTACTCCGGAAACACGTCGAACAGGATTTCTCCAGCGACCAGCACGGTTGCATTCTCTTTTTGCAGCATAAGATGATTTATAGACATACACAGTACATTACTATCAATGGAGTTCACAAGTCAAGGTGCAAGAGGCAAGATACTGATGCTGGA
>CAYFVA010000123.1:0-6605 GCA_964346265.1 uncultured Desulfobacterales bacterium | reverse complement strand
ATTGGTATTACCAAATACAAAGGGTGGCCATCATGAAGCGTACCATTCAGGATCAATTCAAACAGATTGTCGGAAGTGACAACATACTCATGGAATCCGAGGATCTATTCACCTATTCTTTTGACGCAGCCGTTCATGAGCCTGAAATGCCCTCCTGTGTCGTGATCCCGAAAGACACGGAAGAGGTATCCAAGGTCATCAAACTGTGCGGCGAAAACGCCATACCCGTCACCACAAGGGGCGCCGGCACCAATCTGAGCGGCGGAGCGATCCCCAACAAACAGGGAGTCGTCCTTCTCACCACGAAACTCGATTCCATCGTTGAAATCAACGAACCGGATATGTATGCGGTGGTCCAGCCCGGCGTGGTTACTGCCGACCTTGCCGCCCGGGTGGAAAACCTGGGCCTTTTTTACCCTCCGGATCCCGGCAGCCAGGCCGTATCCACCCTCGGCGGCAATGTGGCTGAAAACGCAGGCGGCCTGAGGGGGCTGAAATACGGGGTAACCAAGGATTACGTCCTCGGGCTTTCCTTTATCGACAGCACCGGGGAGAGGATCAAAACCGGCTCAAAAACCGTGAAATGCGCCACCGGGTATAACCTTGCCGGCCTTTTGACCGGGTCCGAGGGAACCATCGGCTTTATCGATGAAATCATCCTCAAACTGATCCCGGCACCGCGGGCAAGAAAGTCCATGATGGCAGTATACAAGACCATTGAAGAGGCCTCCCGGACCGTGAGCGCCATCATCGCCGACAGAATCGTTCCGGCCACACTTGAACTTCTGGACAATTTCACCATACGGGCGGTGGAAGCCTTTAAACCGGCCGGGTTGCCGCTTGACGCCGGAGCCATGCTGCTTGTGGAGGTGGACGGGCACCCGGGACAGGTGGAAGAAGATGCGGTCAGGATCGAGGAACTCTGCCGGAAGATGGGAGCCGACCGGGTTAAAGTAGCCGAAGACGAAAAGGAGCGTGACCGGGTATGGGCGGCGAGACGGGCGGCCCTTTCCGCCCTTGCCAACCTGAAACCGGATGTGGTTCTCGAGGACGCCACCGTCCCGAGGAGCCGGATACCGGATATGGTAAACGCCTTGAAACAAATCTCGCAAAAGTATAGTATCGAAATCGGCACATTCGGCCATGCAGGAGACGGCAATCTCCACCCGACCATCCTTTCGGACAGGCGGGACAAAAAAGAATGGCTCCGGGTGGAAAAAGCCATTGAAGAGATTTTTGAAAAAGCGCTTGCATTGGACGGAACGCTTTCAGGAGAACACGGAACCGGACTTGCCAAATCCCCCTTTTTTTCAAAGGAAGCAGGCGATTCCACCATCCGGTTTTCCAGAAGGCTTAAAAAGGGAATCGATCCCAAGGGGATCATGAATCCGGGCAAAATCATTGGAGAGTAAAACCATGGGCGGTATGAAAGACCTTGCAGAGAGGGTAAAAGAGCTTGAGGACCAGCTTGTCACGTGTATCCGTTGCGGCACATGCCAGGCGGTGTGCCCGCTCTACGGCACCACCAGAAAAGAGGCGGACGTGGCCCGCGGGAAACTTGCCCTGATCGACGCTTTGATGCGGGACATGTTCGCGGATGCCGAAGGGGTGGAAGAGCGCCTCAACCGGTGTCTTCTGTGCGGTTCCTGTGCGGCGAACTGTCCGAGCGGCGTGAACGTGGTGGAAATATTCGCCAAAGCCCGGGCCATTCTGGCAGAATACAGGGGGTTTTCCACCGCGGAAAAATTTTTGTTCCGGCGTCTTCTGGCCAACCCGGTAGTGTTTGACAGACTGTGCGAATGGATGGAAAAATTTCAGACAATCTTTACCAAAACGGACGACAATCTCCAGAACACTTCCTGTGCAAGGCTTGTATCCCCTTTGACCGGCAACCGTCATATCAAACGGCTGGCACCGGTTCCATTTCATAAAACCGGGTTTTCACCAAAAAAGAAATCCCAAAACACCGGCCCGTCCGTTCTTTTTTTCACCGGCTGTCTCATCGACAAGGTATATCCGGATATCGCTTTTGACACGATCCAGGCCCTGGAACATCACAATTTCCATGTGATCATACCAAAAGGACAGGGGTGCTGCGGTATCCCGGCACTGGCCTCGGGAGACCGGGAAACGTTCAGCCGGCTTGTGCAATACCACCTCGAACTTTTCCTTGACATTCGCGCAGACTATATTGTCACATCCTGCGCCACCTGCACTTCCACCATCAAAAAACTCTGGCCGGCGATCCACGACCGGGCCGGAACGGGTACCCGGAACCGGCTTATGGAGATTTCAGAGAAAACCATGGATATCAGCAGCCTTTTAGCGCCGTGGATCAGGTCATCCGGCGAGCCATCCCCTGATCCGGAAACGTTGGAGAGCGTCACCTACCATGACCCCTGCCACCTTGCCAAATCTCTTTCGGTAACCGCCGAGCCGAGAGATCTGGTCAAATTCGCCGGAAAAACCCTCAAAGAAATGCCGGATGCCGACCGGTGCTGCGGCATGGGAGGAAGCTTCAATTTGAAATACTATGATCTTTCCTCGGATATCGGGTCTGCCAAAGCGGACGCCATCATCTCCACCGGATGCAGCACCGTAGCCACCTCATGTCCGGCCTGCATGATGCAAATTTCAGACATGCTTGCAAAAAAGAAAAAAAATCTTTATGTTAGACATCCGGTTCAACTGTATGCAGACTCAATAAAGAAACATCTTTGAACAAGGAAACAATTGCATGGATATAGACCTCAAGCCTGTCAAACCCAAACGCATCTCCGACCAGGTTTTTGACCAGATCAGGGAACTGATTTACCGGGGCACCCTGAAACCGGGAGAAAAACTTCTCACAGAACGTCAGCTTGCCGAAAGAATGAATGTCAGCCGCACCACCATCCGGGACGCCATTCACAGGCTGGTGGCCGCAGGTCTTATCGAACAGAAACAAGGGCAGGGCACATTTGTAAAAGGGCTTTCCTCGGGCAAAGACAGTCCGCTGGGAGAAGCCATGAAGTCCCAGAACGCCTCCATCAACGACCTTCTCGAGGTCCGTATGGGGCTTGAATGCAATGCTGCCGGCATAGCCGCAAAAAGGGCGGACGAGTCCGACATCAATGCCATAGAGCAGACGCTCACCGAGATGAAAAACGAGGTGGACTCGGGAAGACTGGGCACGGAGGCGGATACCTCGTTTCACATGGCCATCGCCTATGCCACCAAAAATCCGCTGCATGTATACATCATGCGGAATTTTTACGACTATCTTTTCGAAGGTATCAAAGAGAGTCTGGCCTCGCTTTACGAACACCCGGACAATATCAAACAGATCTACATGCAGCACAAAACCATACTCGATCATATCAGAGCCCGGGACTATTCAGGGGCATTCAACGCCATGAATGAACACATCAACTTTGTCCTGGAATTTTTCAGACGGAAAAATCAATGAGAAAGTACCTGATCCTTATATCGGCCGTGCTCATGCAGCTTTGCCTCGGGGCCACGTATTCCTGGTCGGTGTATGTCTCAAGGATCAAGGAGATGACAGGGCTTCTCCAGGGATCGGTACAGCTTCCGTTCTCCGTGTTTTACTTCATATTTCCGTTGACCATGATATTTTCCGGTATCCTGATGGCACGGAAAGGCCCGAGGTTCAACGCAGTCACAGGCGGTGTTCTTTTCGGCGCAGGCTGGATACTGGCAGGTTCCGGGGCCGATCATTTCTCTCTGACGGTGATCGGCATCGGCGGCCTTGCCGGCATCGGGGCCGGACTTGCCTATATCGTCCCCATTGCCACACTGGTCAAATGGTTTCCGAAACACAAAGGGGCCGTGACCGGAATCGCAGTGGCAGGATTCGGCGGAGGAGCCGCGCTGGTCAGCCAGATCGGGGGACGGATGATCAGCCTTATGGAAAAGACCCCGTTTGAAGTCTTTCTTTTTTTCGGAATTGTCTTCATCATCCTGGTGCCCCTGGCAGGTTCGGTAATGATAAATCCTCCCGAAGCAGAGGAAAAGGTCAAGGCCGCCGACAGAACCAAAGACATCCTTGGGCTCAGGCCCTTTCAGCTTCTCTATTTTGCCATGTTCACCGGCCTTGCAGCCGGGTTCACCGTCAATGCCAATCTCAAGGATCTTTTCACTGCAGGCGGTGCAGAGGCCGGGATCACTGCGGTTTCCCTGTTTGCGGTGGCCAACGCCGCCGGAAGGATTTCCTGGGGGGCGCTCTATGACCGGTTCTCCCCGGCGGGCACCATGAAATCCAACCTGCTCTGCCAGGCGATTCTGCTGTCTCTTTCCCCGGTTCTGCTTACTTCGGTATGGGGATTTTATTTCTTTGCCCTTGCCACCGGTTTCAACTACGGCGGAGTTCTTGTCCTGTATGCCGCTTCCTGCGCCACTCTTTTTCCCGAAAAAAACATCGGACAGGTATACGGGCTCCTGTTTTCAGCCAATATACCGGCAGCCGTATTCCCCATGATCGCAGGATATGTTTATGATTTTACCGGTACATTCACTGTTTCATTTGCAGCAATCAGCGCCATGCTCATCAGCGCAGTGTGCCTGATCCTGTTTGTCCCGCGCCTGTTCCGGGAACCCGGTGTCCGGACCGGGCATGCAAAAGAGGGCGAAACAATCCCGGCAGGCGGTTCGTAAAAAAGATGGAGACGTCCTTTTCAAACTCAATCGGCACATTTTATGCCTAAAACACCTGAAAGACAAGATCAACAATACAAAATTTTTACCCCCGGAGGACCCGTGTATGATTTCTTTTCTTAAAAAAAACTTGAACGTAAAAATCATCATAACTCTTGTCATTGTCCTTACCCTTTCTTTCTCAGCCCTTTCCGTTGTGATTGTCAGCGTACAGAATTCTCTTTTCGGACAGATGATGGAAAAGGTGGATAACAAGCTGATCCGCACCGAAAACAATGCAGCCCAACAATTTTCGGCACTGGAGACAAATGTGGGGACCGCGCTTCAAAAGATGGGAGACGAAGTGACAGGAAAGCTTTCAAATTCCACGGCAAAGGCCCTTTCAAATGAAGAGAAACGCATCCGGAAAGCAATGGAAGGATTACTGAAAAGCAATGCGGAAGCGGTTTCCAACCTTCTGGTCAGTGTGGCTACCACCGCGATCTATGACAAACAGCACGACCAGCTCAAGGAATTCAGCAAATCCGTGGCCCAGACCGAAGAAATTCTGTTCGCATTTTTCCTGGATGACAAGGACAACCTCCTTCCCGGTTATGTCAACCTGGTGGATGACCGGGTCCTTGAATTTCTCGAAAATGGAAAAGGTGAAACCGAAGCCCTGAAAGTACTGAACCAGGCAAAAAAGGACCCGAATTCCTTCATCTATGAAAAAAAGATCGAATACTATGGAATTCCTTTGGGCAAAAGCCTGGTCTGCATCAGCATGGAATTTGTTGCAGAAAAAATTGAAGAAATGGGAAACCGGTTCGACGCGTTGAGGAGGGACAATTCCAAGACTGTGAAACAGGTGCTTAAAACGCAGTCCGAATCCGTAACCGACGGGATTTCTTCCGAACTCGGCACGGTCAACCAAACAACCAGCCGCTCCATTGCCGAGACCGAAGATATACTCAAAGCTTCCGCCAAAGACGTAAAATCCAGTATAGCCATGTGGATTGCCATAGTGGGCGGCATCTGCTGTATCAGTATCATCATCCTTCTGGGCCTTTGCATCCGGTTTATGGTGATCAGTCCCATCAAAAACATTGCAGGCGGGCTGAAAGACATTTCAGAAGGCGAAGGAGATCTGACCAAACGTCTTTCAACGGATCGGACCGATGAAATCGGGCTTCTGGCCTACTGGTTTGATGCATTCATGGCCAGACTGAACAACGTTATCGTGGACATCGGCAGAAACTCCGAAACCGTGACCTCTTCTTCCAGAGAAGTATTGTCGTTCTCTGAAAAAATGAGCGACAATTCGGCCACACTTTCCGGAAAGGCGGATTCAGTGGCCTCTGCAAGTGAAGAGATGAGCACCGGTATGAGTTCCATTGCAGCGGCAAGCGAACAGGCCTCCACGAACATGTCCGCCGTGTCTGACGCTGCCGGGCAGATGAAACAGACGCTGAACGAGGTGGTTCAAAACTGCAACAAGGCAAAAGAAGTGGCGGACAGTGCATCTGAAAGTGTGGAGACGGCCTCCGGCAAGGTGGGCCGCCTGGGTGAATCCGCAAAAGAGATCAGCCAGGTCACCGAGGTGATCACGGATATCGCCGACCAGACCAGCCTTCTGGCCCTGAATGCAACCATTGAAGCAGCAAGAGCCGGGGAGGCGGGAAAAGGCTTTGCCGTTGTAGCCTCCGAAATAAAGCAGCTTGCCTCCCAGACACAGAAGTCTGCCAAAGACATCAAAGAAAAAATTGACGGAATCCAGAATTCCACCAGTGAAACCGTGTCCGAGGTCCGGAACATCTCTTCGGTTATCACGGATGTAAACGATATCGTATCCTCCATAGCCTCGGCCATGGATGAACAGGCCGCCACCACTTCGGAAGTTGCCGAAAATATCGAACAGGCCTCTTCCGGGATCAGTGAAGTCAATGAAAACGTCTCACAGGGTTCCCAGG
>CAYFVA010000122.1:0-6664 GCA_964346265.1 uncultured Desulfobacterales bacterium | reverse complement strand
CATCCGAATCTGCTTCTTCCAACTCTCCGACGTCTTCCTGCTCAACCGGTTCCTCTTTTGCCGCCAGGAGGTCGTCCAGCGTCTTTTGGTCCATCAGACTTTCCTGGCTATCCACACTTTCGGATTCCTGGATCACCCAACCGTCCTGTGTTTCATCAACTTCCGGTTCTCCGGGATTTTCAGACTCCCGGGCTTCAGATTCATCAAACTCTTTCGGCACAGGTTCCTCCCCGGCCTCTTCCGTCTCTTGTCCGTCCGGTTGTCCGTCGGATTCATCCCGGGAATCGGAAGATTCAGCAGATTCATCCTGATCCGCGCTCATCAGCCGATTGATGTCTTCCTGACTGATCAGGTCCAGGTCATCTTCGTCATCTTCGCCGTCTTCGTCGTCTTCCCCCTGTTCTTCTTCCCCGCTTGCCGGTTCGTCCGGGCCGGAATCATTCCCATCCAGGAGCGCGTCAATATCGTCCTGGGAAAAATCCTCCTGATCTTCCTCTTCCTCCATGGCTTCCTCCTCCTCTTCTTTTTCATCGGCAGGCGGCGATTCCATGAGCTTGTCGATATCATCCTGGGAGATCAGCGAATCCTCTTCAATATCGTTTTCAGCCATTGTCTCTCCGTTTCTCCTTGGAAAATCAGTTAAAATAGTCCTGAAGCAGGGATTTCATCTTGACCATGATTCCGGCGTGAATCTGGCATATTCTGGACTCCGTCAAAGAGAGAACTTCCCCGATCTCTTTTAATGTCAGATCATCATAATAGTACAATGATACCACCATCTGCTCCTTGTCGGAAAGATTTTTCACAGCCTCTGCAAAAACCTTTTTCAGTTCCTGCTTATCAAAAAGATCGGCCGGATTTTCCTCCCCCTTGACCCCGGAGGCGAACCTGGTTTCGGAAACCCGGTTGGACTGCTTGGTCCGGATGAACTCATCAAGACGTAAAACGGTGGCCCCGTGAATGTCCGTCAACATATCATGATAGGTTTCAAGATCGACACCCAGCTCTTCGGCGATTTCCGTATCTTCAGGAGGAGCCCCTTTCCGGTCCTCGATGGTTTTTACGGCTCCGGCCACATCCTGGACTTTTTTTCTCAGGGTTCTGGAATACGTGTCCATACTTCTCAGTTCATCCAGGATCGCTCCTTTGATCCGGTACCGGGCATACGTTTGAAAACTGACGTGTTTGTCCGGATTAAATTTGTCCACCGCGTCGATCAAACCAAGCGACCCCGCGCTCACCAGCTCGTCGAACAGCACGTTTGAAGGAACCTTCATGGCGAATCTCGCAGCTATCTGTTTGACGAGATAGGCATAATCCACAATCAGCCTCTCTCTCTTGCTGTTTTCTCCGCCTTTGTTCACGTATGGATTCTCCGCCATCGGGCCCGCTTTATATGTTTTTTTTATTTCGCCATTTCCATTACTCTGTTCATGAAAAAATTGAGATTGCCGCTTGACGAATACCGTCTTTCTGAATTTCTGATGTCCCCGGCAATTTTGATAAACGCCTGTCCCGCAGGGCTGCCGGCGGCACTGTCCAGAACGATTTTCCGTTTTTGAACCGCATTGCTCAATTCTTTGTCCAATGGTATAAACCCTGCATATTCAAGTAATACATTTTTAAGGAACCTGTCAAGTGCTCCGCTCAAAGAAGCGAAAACGGATTTGGCCTCTTTCTCGCTGGACACCATATTCACGATCAGCTTGAAATACCTGGTGCCGTACTCCCTGGACAACACTTTCATCAGGGCATAGGCATCCGTGATGGAGGTAGGCTCGCGGGTAGCCACCACGATGCACTCGTCCGATGCACAATTAAAGTAGAGTACGTTCGAGGATATACCTGCGCCGGTATCCACCAGAACAATGTCGGTATTGTGCCTGAGGGTTTCAAATTCACCGAGCAGATTGAGTTTTTCCCCTTCCGTGAACTGTGTCAGGTGGGCGAATCCGGACCCCCCGGGTATAATCCGGATTCCGTGGGCGGTCCGGACCATGATCTGGTCAAGACTCTTCTCCCCGGCCACCACATGGCTGATGTTGAATTTCGGCTGGAGATTGAAAATAATGTCGATATTGGCCAGTCCCACATCCGCATCCACGATGACCACCCGCTTTCCTGCGCTGGTGAAGGCCACTGCCAGGTTGCCCACGATATTCGTCTTTCCCACCCCGCCTTTGCCGCTGGTCACGGCGATCACTCTGGGGTACGCACTGTTTTCAGATGCCATAATCGTATTCCCTTTGGACGATGTGTCCGATTTTACAATATTTCTCAGCCCGTCCGCCTGATCCTGTTTCAATTTTCGTCCCGCTCTTTTCCAAGCATAATGCCCAACAGTTTTTTCCTGTCCGGAATGATCAAATCCTCCGGTACCTTCTGCCCGTTCGTGACAAGAGAGACCGGGAGTTTGAATTCACTCACCTGGTCCAGTATTTTTCCGCACACCCTGGTTTCATCCGTTTTGGTGAACACGTATGTACTCGGTTCCATCACTGAAAAGGCCTCGGTGGCCTCCTTCATATTCACAAAATCCGCAGTGGCGCTTAAAACCAGATGAACAGACACCTGTCCGTCATTTGTAATGACGCCGGACAGCTCGTCCATGCGCTCCTTGTCAAAATGGCTGTGCCCGGCCGTATCCACCAGCACCACATCCATGGATTTCATCCGGTCCAGGGCGCAGGTAAGATCTTCCCTTGTATAGGCCTGCACACAGTACAGCCCCATGATCGAGGCATAGGCCTTGAGCTGTTCAAACGCCCCGATCCGGTAATTGTCCACGGAAATCAGGCCCACCCGTTTTTTGTCTTTCAGGCTCAGCTTGGCGGCCAGCTTGGCGATGGTGGTGGTTTTCCCGACACCTGTGGGTCCGACGAATGCAGCCACATGGGGAACCGTGGAATGATTCTCCCGCTGGAAAAAATCATTGGTTTCCACCCAGCGGAGACACTCTTTCATCACGTATTTTTTGAACGAATCCACTTCGACTCCCGCCTCCCGGTCCGCCTCCATCAGGTAGGTGGCCTTGTGAACAATGGAGTACGCCTTTTTTTCCGAAACCCCGGTCCGAAGAAGGGATGCGAGAAGTTTCACGGAATGGCTTTTTTCGCACAGGATCTGGTGCATGCCGTATCCGAGTCCGGCAATGGAAATCATGTCCTTGATGTTCATGAGCTCCTCCCGAAGTTCCATACCCGGACCGGAACCGTTTGACGGTTTCCCGGATGTACCTGAAGGTTGCCCGCCCGTATCCGGCTCATGATTCAAAGCCGCTTCCACTTCGATCATGTCCTTTCCGTACGGATCCCTGGGACTTTTCGGAACCTTGCGGGTGGACAGAATCATCGCCTCGGAGCCGAGAGCCTCCTTGACGCTTGCCATGGCTTCCTGAATATTCGGGGCCTGAAATACTTGTTTATTCATTGTTCAATTTCACCTTTCCACTGGCCTGGATATTGATATCATCGGGTATCTCGGCATGGGATACCACAAACACGGACGGAAGGGACGGTTCAATGAGCTTGCGAAAATGGCGTCTCAAAGCCGGACCGCACATGATCACCGGCTGGATATCCGTGGCCACCACCTTCTCCACTTCGGCTGCCACGGCATTCACCACTTTTTCCACCATTCCCGGGTCAAGTGCCAGATACGCCCCGTGCTCGGTCTGTTTGATATGCTTCATCAACGTTTCCTCCAGATTTCTGTCCAGAATCATCACGTTCAAAACTTTCCCTTCCTGGAGATACGAAGCCAGCATGGCCTTGGAAATCCGCTGCCTGACATATTCGGTCAAAAGCTCCGGATCCTTGCCCATGGGCGCATAATCGGCAAGAGTTTCCACGATGGACAGAAGATCCCGGATGGAAATCCGCTCTCTGAGGAGATTCTGAAGAACTTTCTGGACGATGCCCACGGAAAGCAGATCCGGCACCAGCTCTTCCACCGCCTTGGGGTTGGTTTTGGCCAGATTGTCCAGAAGGTGCTGGACATCCTGGCGGCCGAGCAGATCATGGGCGTTGTTCCGTATCACTTCGGTGAGGTGGGTGGCGATCACGGTGGAATTGTCCACCACTGTGTAACCGGCGAATTTCGCCTCTTCTTCCCTCTCCGGCGGAATCCAGAGCGCCGGGAGCTTGAATGCAGGCTCGGTGGTTTCAATCCCCTCGATTTTCCGGGCTGTGCCGCCCGGGTCCATGGCAAGAAGATGGTTCACCATGAGGTCGGCCTGGGTGGCCTCCACCCCCTTGATGAGCAGCCTGTACTGGCCCGGGTTCAAGTTGAGATTATCCCGTATGTGAATCGGCGGGATAATAACTCCCATTTCGCTGGCAAACTGTCTTCTGATCCCCCGGATGCGGCCCAGCAGAATCCCGTCCTGCTGTTTGTCCACAAGCGGAATCAACCCGTATCCCACTTCAAGTTCGATGGTATCCAGGGTCAGAAGATGGTCCACATCTTCGGGCGCTCCTGTTTCCTCTTCTTCTTCAGCAGCTGCTGCCTCTTCTTCCTCGAGCTTCTCTTTTTCCGCCCCCCGCAGAAAGTACCATGCAATGGCGCCCAGGGTCATCCCCAGCGTCATGAAAGGAACCGCAGGAAGCCCCGGTATAAGCCCCATACAGAACACAATGCCCGCACCGATATAAACCGGAGTGGAGCTTTGGAGCAGGTGAGTTGCGAACTCGCTTCCCATGCGGTCCTCGGAACTCGACCTTGACACAAGCAGTCCGGCACCAGCGGAAACCAGAAGTGCCGGAATCTGGGAGACCAGTCCGTCCCCCACCGTAAGGATGGTATAGTTGGCAACAGCTTCGCTCATGAGCATGCCCTGCTGGACCACGCCGATCACAAGCCCGCCTGCAATGTTGATCAGGGTGATCACGATGCCGGCCACGGCATCTCCCCTGACAAATTTGCTGGCCCCGTCCATGGCTCCGTGGAACTCGGATTCTCTTGCCACCTCTTTTCTCCGGCGGCCGGCCTCCACCTCGTCAATCATCCCGGCATTCAGGTCGGCATCAATGGCCATCTGCTTTCCGGGCATGGCGTCCAGGGTAAACCGCGCCGCCACTTCCGCGATCCGGCCGGCACCTTTGGTGATGACCAGAAAATTGATCAAAACCAGTATGGCAAAGACCACAAGCCCCACCACATAGTTCCCGCCGACCACGAAGCTTCCGAAGGATTTGATGATCGCGCCGGCTGCGTATTCCCCCTCGTTTCCGTGCATAAGGATGAGCCTTGTGGAGGCCACATTCAAAGAAAGCCGGAAAAGAGTCAAGACCAGAAGCAATGCCGGAAAGATGGAAAATTCCAGGGGCGCCCTGGTGTACATGGTGGTGATCAGCACCACAATGGCAAAAGAGATGTTCATCGCCAGAAAAAAATCGAGGATCATGGGGTGAAGCGGCAGGATCATGGCCATGAGAATGCCGATAAAAGCCACCACCATCGCCACATCAGACGATTCTCTCTTCAATACACCGATGATTCCGATACTTTCAGCCGCCATATCCTATCCGGTTCCCTTTGCACTTTTTTTGACACCCTGCGTCAACATCCCGTCATCCTTTTTACAGGTTCTTACCCTTGAGTTTGTACACGTAGGCCAGTAGTTCCGCCACTGCCTGGTAATAATCAGAAGGCACTTCATCGCCTATATCCACCTGACTATACAAGTTTCGGGCCAACGGTCTGTCCTCGATTACCGGAACATCATTTTCCTCTGCAATTTTGCGGATATTTTCGGCCACAGGCCCCGCTCCTTTGGCCACAACACCGGGGGCCTCCATTGCGACGGAATCGTACTTGAGAGCCACCGCCAGCCGGGTCGGGTTGGTGACCACCACGTCCGCCTCAGGCACTTCGGCCATCATCCGTTTTCTGGCCGCCTCGGTCTGAAGCTGCTTGATCCGGGATTTGACCTGGGGATCCCCCTCTGTCTGCTTGGTTTCATCCTTGACCTCTTTTTTGGTCATCTTCTGGTCCTGGAGAAATTTCCATCTCT
Organism: uncultured Desulfobacterales bacterium; assembly: GCA_964346265.1. Lineage (GTDB taxonomy): Bacteria > Desulfobacterota > Desulfobacteria > Desulfobacterales > Desulfobacteraceae > JAIPEK01. The sequence goes on along the minus strand of CAYFVA010000122.1, from coordinate 651 downwards.
GGTAGGCATAATCGATCACAGCCACAATGAGCATGATCAGGCAGACCTTGAGAAAAATCCAGAAAAGAGAATCTAAGATAAAAATCAGGATACTTCCGGGCGTTCGGTCGTGCAGCCGGACGATCCGGCTCATGTCCCCGGTGATGGACAGATACACCACAACGGAAATGATCCCGATTTTCAAGAGACTTTTGACAAATTCCACCAGTGCCTTGGAAGAGAACTTTTGCTTGAAACCGCTGATGGGGTTCAGTTTGGAGATTTTCGGCTGCATGGCCTTCCAGGAGAGGGCAAACCCCACCTGGGCGAAATTGGAGATCAGCGCCATCACGAACACGGCGATAAACACCGGCAGGCACGCATAAAACATTTCCCTCAGACTTACCGCCAGAAGTTCGACAATCTGTGTTTTGGTGATTTCGGGGATCTTCTCGAAAACAAAACTGTACCGGCTCACCGAAACAAAGGCTTCGTACACAAACATGGAAAACATATACAGAGAAAGGATTCCGCCCAGAAGAACAAACACGGAAGGCACTTCCGTGCTCTTTGCCACCTGGCCTTCTTCACGGGCCTTTTCCAGTTTCCGCGCCGTCGCGTCTTCGGTCTTTTCCCCGCCGCCTTCCGGATCTTCAGCCATGTATTACTCCT
>CAYFVA010000121.1:0-6809 GCA_964346265.1 uncultured Desulfobacterales bacterium | reverse complement strand
GCTGCACGGTCTTTGAGTCAAGCACCAGAGAATTTTTCCCGCCACATTGTTTATTTGACTTGTATAAAACCTGAAATGATTTCAGTTTTTTCCATTTCTGAAGGACTATGGTGTGCGTTTTTGTACTGTTGGCAGAAACTACTATGTCCGTATCCGCCGACTGTATTCGAGTGCTTGATGATTCATACTCCATCCGCAATGCAACCTTGAGTGTATACTGCGTGGGATTCTGTAATGTAACCTGTAAATTTTTTCCACCTTTGCTCAGAAGCCATTTTTTAATTTTTACATTTACAGGAGGCAGGTTCACGGTTTTTTGATCCAGCCTTCTCCCTTTATAAATGACTTCCAGCATTAACTTTTCCGCATCAACGCATCTGTCAAGATAATGTGTAGGGCCGCCCACCGAGCCGACCGTAAAAGGCCCTCCCACCGTCACCGCGAGTTCAGGAACCCTGGTTCCGTTTTTCAGTATCTGAAAGGATTTGTACAGCACCATGTTCGCTTCAAGATTTTTCATGCCTGTATTTTCAACCATATAGCTGACCTTCCAGCGGCCGTTCGATTCAGTGCTAAATTCCATGCCCTGAATTTCAACAGCAGGAAACAAAAGGCTCTTGTCAGGCTCCGCATGTTTCAGACTTGGATTTGTTCCAGCAGGGGGCGCCCCCGGGAAAGCTTTTTTTTGCATTTTGGGTGAAGGCCCGGCAGGTTTCTTTCCGGGAGCGGTCTTTTGCCGGATTTTGGAAGTCTCCGGCCCGGCGGGTTTTTGGCCGGGCTCAATTTTCTGTTGTGTTTTCAGTTCCGGTTTCCTGATTTTCACCTTTGGTGCGGAAGGGGTCAAATCATCTGCATAAACGATCCCCGGAAAAAGTAAAAAAACAGCAGCCAGCAGAACAACAATTCGTTTCATTTTTCTTCTCCATTTACAATTGAATTTATGTGGTCATACATACCGCAGGTGGCTCTGATATATTGGTGTTCTTTACAACAGAAAAGTTCAAACAATTTTCAAAAAAGGAGTCTCCGGGCCTGTCACCCCGCCCGGGTCAATACTTTTCCTCTGCGAATTTAACAACACCTGAATTCTCGATGCTATTGAGTCTCTTTACAAAATCCTCTCCTTTTTTGATTTTGAGCAGATAAACTCCATTACTCCCGGGGCCGTCAACAATAACCCCGTCCACCCGTTTTAACAACCGGGTAATATCTTTCTGTACCGCGTTTTCTTCAAAAACTACATTGAGAACAACGCTTCGGTCGGGGGTGCCGTTAATGCTTAATGTCTTCAACCCATTCATGCCGTTTGTCTGCGGCTGAAAAAGCAAAAACAGAATAACCGCAAACTGAACCACTGCAGCGCTCCAGCCCAGTGCCGGAACCGGTCGAATATTCCGGACCGCTGTCATTACCCTTGACAGCATGGACGGGTGAGCATCCTCCACCTGTTTTTCCTGCTGTCCGCCGACAGTCCCCATTATTCTTGAAAAGGCATCAGGAGGAGGTTGAGGAATATTTTCAGACATCCTGTGATAACTTTGTTCAAGCCTGTTTTCAAAGTTGTCTTTTATGGGCTCGGTTTCCCTTTGTTCCATATGCTTTTCCATTTCTTTCGTACATTTTTTTCAGATCCTGACGATTCATCCGTCTGTTTTGCTGATTGTTTCTTTTAATGCGGCTTTTGCATAATACACTCTTGTTTTTACCGTATTCTCAGGTATGGCAAGGAGCCTGGATATTTCAGAATAACTCTGCCCGTGAAAATAAACCAGGTCCAATATCTCCCTGTGTTTATAAGACAACTGCGCCAAACCCGCCTGCACGGCATCATGCCTTTCAAAATCCTTATACGCTTTAAAAGAATCTTCGTCTCCGATCGGCCCATCAATCCGCCGATCCTGTCTATGATGTTTTCTCAGTTCATTCATTGCCATGTTCCTGGCGATTCCGAACATCCATGTTTTGACCCTGGATTTTCCCTTAAACCCCTGTGCATTTTTCCATACCGCCGCATACACTTCCATATGAAGGTCCTCCGCAGTCTCTTTGTCCTGGAGCAGCCTGTACAAGTAAAAAAATATGCTTTGGGAGGTTACTTCGTACAGCTGTTCAAATGCTTTACCGTCCTTTTTGGCGACTTTTTTCAGCAGCCTTTCCTCGAGTTCTTTGTCCGCCTTTCTATTCATGTACGTATCTTGGGCATTCAAAAAAGTTCATTGTTTTTCAATTTCAAACATGTCATTCATTTTTTCCGGCAGCCATTTTCTTCCGGGTGAAGTATTCACGGGTCCAGCGGGTCATATCACCGGTAAAAAGGGGAAGATCCTTTTTTACCATGTTGTTGTTTTGTTCACTTGCAAGGGCGAGTATCCCGGTTACAATCGAGCCGGAAAGGGAGGTCCCGCTGAAAAAATTGTGCCTGTTACCCGGCGCTGTGGAAAAGAGGTTTTCATAAGGAATATAAAAGTCGGATTTTTCCGCAACCGTTTGATTCGGAAAAAATTCCCCTGCGTCATTGATCCCCGCCACAGAGATGACACCGGGATGACAGGCTGGAAAAAAAAGCTGTTTCTGCCCTGGTTCATTTCCCGCCGGAGCCACAAACAGGGTCCCCCGGGAAATCCCTGCATCGATCAGTTCCGTGAGCAGCTTGTCCTTGCCGTTTGTTCCAAGGCTCATATTAATGATCCGGACATCGTTTTGCAGCGCGAAATCGAGAGCTTTGACAATCGAAGAAGTATAACATTCTCCGCCCGGCCGCTTTTGTGAAACCTGTTTACACGCTCTCAGGGCAAAAATCTTTGATTCCGGGGCATAGCCTTCAATTCCGAAATTGTTTTTTCTTGCCCCGATCAGTCCGGCCACCCCTGTACCGTGAATTTCAGGTGTATACACACTCTCTTTGAGCCAGTTTGTACTCGAGACCACCGCATCCGCCAGGTCCCTGTGTTTTGTATCCACGCCGGTATCAATGATACCGATCAATACATCCCTGCCGGTAAACGGAAGATCCTTCGGGACTTGAACTTTTTTTTGTATGCCCTGCAAGTCCGCCATCGGTTCCGCCATGGTTTTGAATACGTAGTCCGGGAAAGCCGCCACAGCCCCTTTTTCGCTGGACAGTTTTTTGAGCATAAGCGGGATTTCTCCTTCCACGGCAAATTTTGTAACCTTCAGGCCAAGGGTCTTGATCAGAAACGATTCAATTTCCGTAAATCCGTATTTTTTTTTCACCCGGGCCACGGACTTTTCTCCTGATGGATCGGCCTCAGTGACAAACAGGATCCGGCCTTTGACAAAATCCGTCCTGCGTTCCACTTGAAAAGAAAAAGGCGTACTTTCGGATACGATTTCATCGTCCGCATTAAAACCGGTCACATCCCACAGATAGCTTTTATCCGGTTTCATACGATTCTTCAGGATATCTGGTTTCAATGTATATTCTATCTTCCGGGTGTATGCCGAAAAGATACGCTCCTTTTGTTCTTTTGAAAAAAGGCGCAACAGGTAAAGAGAACTTTTCTTTTCCGGTTCCCACTGAAACGTCAGATCCCCCGGGGCGAGGGTTTCTCCCTGGGAAGGCTCCAGAAGCCGGATTCGGGCAAGCTTTTGTTTGGCATCATCCGCAGTGACAAAGTAAACCGCATACGGGTGGTCGATATGGAGACCGGGGGTGGTGATAACAAAACGAACCCGGTGAGTTCCATAATCAAAAGTCGGCAGCGGGGGAATCTCCGGGTATGCAAAAGTTTCATGCGGCCCTGCTGAAAGATACCTGAATACGTATTTCTGCTTTTTTCCGTCAACCTCCCAGTATGCCTTAAAATACCCTTTCCCGGAAAAATTGACTCTGGCAAACAGCTCAGGTGCCTCCTGGTGCCGTTTCACCGTAACTTCAGGCCTTTGGTTTTCAAAGTACAGCTCCACCCGGGTTATATCAAGGCGGCTTACCTCCCGGGTACTTACCTGCTGGGTCATATAAGCCGGGTTGGCTCCTTCAGGAGTCCCTCCGGTTGTCCGGAGACGAACCCTGTATGTACCGGGTTTTGAGTAGGTATGGGTGGAAGTAAAGGTTAGGGTATAATCAGGCGATGATAGTTGGAAACCACTCCCCAGCAATTCCTCCCCGGTTCCATCCCCGTAATCGATATAAGCTGCGGGAGGAGCCGCTGCCGGCACACTTGCAAAAACCACCGTACTGGTAAATGTAACCTTTTGATCGAAAACGACCGGGTTTTTACTCGATGTCACCGTATGCGCATGCCCGATGGTGGTGAAAACCAGCAACACCATGCAGACAAAAAGCCCTGTATATATCTGTTTTGAATCTTTTATAAATGTCATCCGACACCTCCTTTAAAAAGACATTTCCAGGTCACCGGATAATGTCAGGTATAAAATGGTCTCTTCTGTTTCCGTCCCGGCCACCCGGTCTTTTGTTTTTTCATAACTCAGGGTGAGACTGGCGCTGGGAGAGAATATTCCCCTGATCCGCCCGGGGTGCGAATAGGTCACCTGCAAATCGTTGTAAAACGAATCCTGATCCACCGAATCATCGCTCGCCGTCATCCGCGAATAATACCCTGTATCACTGATGGAGACATTGGTACTTATCGGAATCAAAAACGACAGACCGTACGTGTCCGTATCCATATACTCATCCGTGGTCAAATCCTTGTACCGGTTAAAGCCGTATGAAGGCTGTATGGAAAAATTCTCCTTATAATAAGAACCGGAAAGATTCAGGCTCAGGTTGCTTGAATCATAATCCACATCCGTCTGGTCATTGGTTACGGAATAGGAGGGAGAGAAAAACAGATTGTACCGGTCTTTTGTGTAGGAGACGGTGGAAGTATACGTATCTGTATAATTGTCCACATCCGAGATCCGGTTTTCCTGTATGCTTCTGGCAAAAGAGAACGTCATGGGAGCGCTTTTCAGTATATTCAGGCCGTAATTCACCATATAATCGGTATACTCGGTACGTCCGTATATGGAATCGCGATCCACATCATCATTGTATTCTGAATACCGTCCGCCAAAGGAGTGGTTTTCCAGGGAGAGATCCCCCCTGAAGGTATATCCCTCCCAGTCACTCTGGATGGCAGTGTTCCCAGGCACGTGATAATCAGGGCCCGTATGTTCGTACTCCGCGGAATAGGAGAAATTTTTTACGGTTCCGCCTGCCCGGAGATAATACGCATTGTCTTTCTCTGATCCTGAATTGTCCGATGTGTCATCATCATAATCCGACCTGTCATATTCAAACAGGGTCGCGAGTTTGTTTTGGAAAAAATCCGTGGCAAGGACAATCGCCCGGACATCTCCTTTTGTCCCGCCGGTTTCGCTCCAGGTGCCGAAAGATTCCGTGTCAGGCTCTGTTCCCCCTGAAACATAAACGGTTTTTATATTCGCCCGCTCCGTGAAAAGGTCAACATCCCCTGAAACCCCGAGGATATGATCATCCCTGTCATACCCGAGTCCCATATTGTCAGGGGTGCCGTACACATGCTCACTTTTAACGGCAAACCCGGCAACCCCTGCAGCACCATACTCCCCTGCAATCTTCCCCCCTTTTCTGGCAAGGTTGCTCACAGTATTCCGGGATTCATCCACCACGATATCTCCCACAGCGGTTTCAACCTGATATCTGTTTTTTTGATACCGGCTCTTGAACAGAAAATCAACAAGTTCGAAATTGTCGTCAACCGGTTCTTGCAGCGGCAGTTCCTGATCATGATACCGTCCGTTGGCTGTGAGATTCATATTCCATGCCCCTTCTTGCACATAATTCTCGGTGGTTATATTGGCCTCGGTGGTCCAATCGGACATCTCTTTGTCTTTTGCATCCTGGTATTTTTTCAGCACGGCTGTATACCCACCGGATACGGAATTTTTTGAATAGGCGGTTTCAAACATCTTTGAATGCCGGGTTTTGAAAAAAAACTCTTTTTCCACCCGGGCGCCGTTTTGAGCCGTGAGTGTTATGTAAAGGGAATGGTCACCGGCAGGCAGCACCTGAATGGGCTTAAACGTAAAGCCGTCGTCTGTGAACTCAACGATTTCGCTTACGTCAGTGTTGTCAAGCGCCACATATAAAGATGGGGCTTCATACGGCACATTGATCTGAAATTCAATGACCGGTTTTTTGCTGAAAACCAGTGTCCCGGGAACAGGTGATATCATACGGACCCTCACGGGCACGGTAGTTTCTTTCAAGTTTTCCGCCCCGTAGGAAAACGGCACCGCCTGTATCAAAACCAATGAATGAATACACACCAGTAAGCATGAAATTCGTTTAAAGCAATAAAAACGGAAAGCAGATTCTATTGCAAAGCGGATCTCTCCCTGGGAAAAAAGCATAACCTACCTCGCAGTTAAAGAAGAATTTTGAGGAATCTGCCTTCTCTTTATATTCTTGAATAAAAAAAGTCAAATGTATCCACAAAAATATCTGATCCCCGATTGCCGTAGTTTTCGTCTTTTTTCGTATGAACCATTCATACCCTTCGCATGATAGTTATTTACCCGATACCCTGTATTCGCTCCTATTTTCAAGTACCCTGATCATTTAAAAAGGTTCAAAAAAAATTCAATGACCGTTCCCTGACTTTCTGAAAATTTTCTCTTGACACCAACACCTGTTTCAGGAATGTATAAATTTCAGTTTTGATCGGACTTACGAAAGAAGGATGCGCATATGAACATACAGACTCTGGCCGAACAATGCAGGAACGCATCGGTTTCCATGCCATCGCTGTCAGGCGAAACCCGGGACGGGGCACTGAGGCATATGGCAAAGACACTCG
>CAYFVA010000120.1:0-6886 GCA_964346265.1 uncultured Desulfobacterales bacterium | reverse complement strand
ACGCTCATGGACAATGCGATGCCCATGATCTCATCGAACCCGATCACGGTGACGGAACGTTTGATGGTATCGACCCTGGTGCGCTGGGCATAGTAGATGGAATTGGCAAGCTTGATCAGTTTGAAGGTGATCGCCTGGTCATAAGAAATAATCTCAGCGAGTTCTTCCGTGGTGGTTTTTTTGTCGGATGCAACGGTGACAATCTTGTCGGCCACGGCCGGAAGAGTGGGCAGCTCACTGTCCTTTTTCTGAATCAGCTTGAGAATCTTGTTTTTAAGAGTCATTTATACGGCTGTTTGTATCGGTTGTAAAAGACTTTTTCCCTCTGCAGGGTGGAATCCTCATGCCCGGGTTTGGTTTCTGCGGGATGGCCCACTGCGATCACGGATTCCACTTCCATGTTTCCGGGAACGTCCAGAAGGTCCTTGATGTACCCGCCCGCAGTCTGACCATCGTCCCTGTTCCGCTGCCTGATCTGTATCCAGCAGCTGCCGAGCCCCAGGGAGTGGGCCGCAAGCTGTAGGAATATGGACGCAATGCTTGTATCCTCGATCCATACATCGCTCTTGTCCGTGTCCGCCAGGACCACGATGCCGAGCGGCGCATCTTTTAAAAAAGAAGCACCATGAGGCTTGGCTGTTGAAATTTTTTCAAGCACCGCCGGATCATCCACCACGACAAAACGCCACGGGTTGAATCCCCTTGAAGACGGTGCCCGCAATGCAGCTTCCACCAAAAGATCCGTGGTTTCCGGGTCCACCCGTTTTTGTGAAAACCGCCGTATGCTTCTTCTTTCTCGAATCAGGTCGAAACACATGGGTAAACTCCTGTTACATTCTGTGAATGTCAATATCCCGGTTCTGTATCATATCGTCAATTTTTCTTCGAAGATAAAGCTTGAATTTTCTACGAGTGACGGGCCATAACAGCAAAAGCCCTGCTGCATCGGTCAAAAGTCCCGGAGTGATGAGAACGGCGCCGGCACAGAATATGATCAGAGCGTCCAAAAGTTCTTCCTGGGGCATGATGCCCTGGTCCAGATTCATTCGCACCTGGAGCATGGTGTGCATACCTTCCATTCGGGCCAGCCAGGCACCGGCAAACCCGGTGAAAATCACCAGAAGGACTGTGTTAAATCCGCCGATGACGGTGCCGATTTTGATCAGAAAATACAGCTCGATCACAGGGATCAGTGTAAATGCAAGAAAAAGTTTAAAAAGCATTTTCCGGTATGCCTCCTTCATGAAATTGTCTTCTGTTGAGTAAATCTCATAAAACGGCAATAAAATCAACAATAAGTATCCGGACAGATCGGCAAAACCAATTAGGGTCAAACTTGTATTTTTTGTTTGAAAAGTTGATTTGATCTGCTACAAATAGACAGATGATTTAGAGCAAATGATTATTATTTGCTCTTTTAAAACGCATAGCAACCTGTAGGAGAAGGATTATGTCATACCGGAAAATCGGAGCCGTTATCTGCGATTGTCAGGGGGAGCTTTCGGCAAAAATTGATATGCCGCTGCTTGAATCCCATGTCCGGGATCTTGAATCGGTGGAACATGTGATGCATGTCCCGGCATTGTGCAGTGAAGGGTATCTTACAGAGGTATTTGAATCTTTTGTACAGAACGGTGTGCAGGCCGTGCTTTTCCTGGCCTGTTCCCCGAGGTCCTCCCTGAAATTTCCTCAGCAGCGGATTCATTCCTTACTCAACCTGTACGGCTTTGATCCATCCATGTTCGAGACGGCCAATCTCAGAGAGCAGGTGGCCTGGATGTACGAGCGGGGGGAAGCCTCTTTCTCAAGGGCCCTGGACCAGGTCGGAATGGCCCACGCCTCTCTGCTGCATTCCGTTCCCTCACAACCGGATGTGGATCTTGAGCGTAAGGTGCTGGTGGCCGGAGCAGGGCCGGCCGGGCTGGAAGCGGCGCGAAGTATGGCGCAGGCCGGAATCCGTGCCACAATCGTGGAAAAGAACGCCTATCTCGGCGGGCGGCTTCCCCAGATCCGGATTTTATTTCAAAGCGAAACCTGGAACGGAAAATGCCTCAGCCAGTGCGTCGGGCCGGTTCATGCCAACAATGCACTTTGTGAACCCTCTGTAGCCGCCTATGTGAACTCGGCCATCGAGAAGATCGAGAAACGCAACGGGAATTTTCTGGCAAAGATTACAAAGGCTCCCGAGTATGTGGATCCGGACAAGTGCATCTCCTGCGGCAAATGTGCCGAAGTCTGCCCGGAAACCACCGCATCCGGTTTCGAGGAGGGGCTTTACACAAGAAAGGCCATTGACAAGGATTTTCCCATGGCGGTGCCGGACACCTACAATATCATCAAATCCGCCTGCACCGAATGCGGGGAATGCGTGGCCGTATGTCCGGCAGACGCCATTGATCTCAATGCTTCGGAACAGACCTTTGAAGAAAGGTTCGGGGGAGTGTTCCTGAGTACCGGGTTTGACGCGGACAGCACCGGGGCTTTTCCGGAGTACGGCTCCCGGCTGCCGGACGTGGTCACCGGCATGGGGTTTGAACGGGTAATCGACAACGGGCTCAAACGGCCGTCTGATGCAGAGCAGCCCGAGCATATCGTATTTGTCCTCTGCGCAGGAAGCAGGTCAACCGGGGACAAGCTGGCACACGGTGTTCCCTACTGTTCCAAAACCTGCTGCGCCACCACGATGAAACAGGCCATCCAGGTGTCCAACATGATGCCCGAGGCAGAGGTTACCATTGTGTACTACTACGATATCCGGACATACGAGAGAACGTTTGAGGCTTTGTATGATACCGTGAAAAAGATGGGCGTGGAGTTCGTCCAGGGCAACCTTGCCTCCGTGGAAGAGGGGCCGGAATCCAATATGGTCCTCAAGCTCGAACAACTCGGGGAACAGAAAACCTCTTCCATGGAGGAGTACGAGTTTGATGACGAGGGAAAACTTGAGCTTGAAGCGGACATGGTGGTGCTTGCATCCGCCCAGACCCCGAAAAAGGAGAGCCGTACCCTGACCGGGCAGCTCAAAATCCCGATGGACGGGAACGGCTTTCCCATTGAAAATCAGCCGAGGATCTTCCGTCCCACGGAATCCTTAGTGGACCGGGTATACACGGCAGGGGCGGCAAGCGGCCCCAAGGTGGTTCAGCAGGCTGTGGAGCAGGGCAGGGCGGCCGCCATGAACCTCATGCCCCGGATGCTCAAAGGAAAGAAAACCGTGTCAGGGTTTGCAAGCCGGATTGACAGGGACACCTGTGTGGCCTGCCGGATCTGTGAAACCGTATGCCCCCACGGGGCCATTTCGCTTACAGAAGAGGGTGTCCAGGTGGACCCGGCTTTCTGTGAGGGCTGCGGGCTTTGCCAGGCAGCCTGTCCCACCCATTCGGCAAGCCTTGCCAATTTTTCTGAGCAGCAGATCCTGGCCCAGGTGGACGCGGCCTTCGGCCGGCTGAAACCGGGGGAACCCAGGATGCTGGCGCTGCTGTGCTACTGGTGTTCCTACTCGGCAGCCGATCTTGCCGCAGGGACCGGCAATCCTTTGCCGGTGAACATGCGGGTCATCCGGATCCGGTGCTCTTCGTCGGTTCATACATCCCTGGTTTTCGAAATGTTCAAAAGAGGGGTGGACGGTATCATAGTGGGAGGGTGCCCGCCGTCGAGCTGTCATCATCTTCACGGCAACTATCTGGCGGACAGGAGAACCCACGTGGCAGGAAAGCTTCTGGAACAGATGGGGCTGGATACCTCCCGGCTGGTGTACGACTACATGGGGGTGTCCAATTCAGACCTGTTATCAAGGCATGCAGTCAACATGGACAAAAAACTTCGGGAACTGGGACCCAATCCAGTCGGGCTTGAATATACAGGAGGACGGCAGAATGAACGATAAGCTGACCATCGCAATCAACTGGGCCGGTGCATGCGGAGGATGTGACGTGTCCATCCTGGATATCGAGGACAAACTCTTTACTGTCACTCAGATCGCCGACATTGTGTACTGGCCGGTGGCCATGGATTTCAAGCGGAAAGACCTTTCCGCCCTCCAGCCGGACAGTATCGATATCACGCTTTTCAACGGGATGATCCGCAACAGTGAACATCTGGAAGATGCAAAGCTTTTGCGGGAAAAGAGCCGGGTCATGGTGGCGTTCGGCTCCTGCGCCCATCTCGGAGGAATCCCCGGGATGGCGAATTTTACAGACAGGGCCGGTGTCTTCGATGTTGCGTATATGTCCACCCAATCCACAGAGAACCCGGACGGAACCCTGCCTTTGACGAGTGTGGAGAAAGGGGGCCGGAATCTTACTTTGCCTCAATTCCATGACCATGTCCAGGCCCTGGACCAGGTGGTGGATGTGGATTATTATGTGCCCGGATGCCCGCCCACACACGACATTATCATGAAAACGGTGGAGGTGGTTGCAGCGGCGTACAACAAAGAAGATCTTCCGGCCAAAGGCACGGTGATCGCGGAAAAAAACGCGCTTTGCATTGACTGCCCGAGAAGATCCACGGTGGAGCCCCATATGATGGAAAAGGTGGTCCGGCCCCATGAAAAGATGATCGACCCGGATACCTGTTTTCTGGAACAGGGAATCCTCTGCATGGGCCCGTTTACAAGGGGCGGATGCGGCCATGTGTGTATCGGGGCGAATATGCCGTGCCGGGGCTGTTTCGGGCCGGCTGACAACCAGTACGACCAGGGCACCGAAGCCTTGTCCGCATTCGGGTCCGTTGCCGGAGCAGGAAGGGATGATCGTGTGACAAGGGGCGAGATGCTCCGGCCCGTGAACTCGGTAAAAGATCCTCTGGGGACGTTTTACCGGTTTTCCCTGCCAAGCGCCATTATCAACAGGAACATGAATGAAGGAAAATAAAAGGTTTGGCTTATGAGTGGTACAATTACAATTTCACCGATCACGAGACTGGAAGGCCACGGAAAGATCGATATCATGCTGGATGATGACGGAAACGTATCCGACTCCTATTTTCAGGTTGTGGAGTTGCGGGGCTTCGAAAAATTCTGTCAGGGAAGGCCTGTGGAAGAGCTGCCCAGGATCATGCCCAAGATATGCGGGGTCTGCCCCGGGGCTCACCATATGGCAGCTTCCAAGGCGTGCGATGCCGTGTACAATGTACGGATTCCTCCGTCAGCGGAAAAACTGAGAAGGCTGTTTTACAATGCCCACATGAGCCACAGCCACATGCTTCACTTTTTCGCCCTTGCCGCACCGGATTTTATCCCCGGCTTTGATGCGGCCCCGGAAAAACGGAACATCCTTGGACTTATTGAAAAGCTCGGCATGGATACCGGAAAAGAGGTGATGAGAATCCGGGGATATGCCCAGAAAATCCAGGCCATGATTGCAGGACACGCCATTCATCCGGTCGCTTCCATCCCGGGGGGGCTGTCCAAGCCGCTTTCCGCCGATCAGATCGACGAGATCAAAACAATGGCCCGGGACATGAAAACATTCGCCCAGACGGCGCTGTCGCTTTTCAAGGAGCATGTACTTGCCGATTCAAGGTATGCAGACATGATCACGGGCGATACCTACCGGCACGAGACCTACTATATGGGAATGGTGGATGAAAACGGGCACGTGAATTTTTATGACGGCAATCTCCGGGTGACGGACCCGGAGGGGAATCCATTCACCGAGTTCGATCCGTCAACCTATCTGGACCATATTGCGGAAAAGGTCGAACCGTGGACATATCTGAAGTTTCCCTATCTGAAAAACGTGGGCTGGAAAGGACGGGTGGACGGGTCTGACAGCGGTGTTTACCGGGTCAATTCCCTTGCAAGGCTCAACGTGGCCGACGGCATGGCCACGGAACTTGCACAGAAAGAGTACGAGGAGTTTTATTCCTTTTTCAAAAGCCGCATCGTTCACAACACCCTGGCCTTTCACTGGGCAAGGCTGATTGAAAATCTCTATGCAGCAGAAGAGATCGAACAACTCGCCTTTGACCCTGAGACCGCGGGACAGGACGTCAGAGTCATCCCGACGGAAACACCGGCAGAAGGGGTGGGCGTGGTCGAAGCCCCGAGAGGGACGCTTTTTCACCATTATGTGACGGATGAAAACGGCATGGTCAAGGATGTGAACCTGATCGTTGCCACGGTGCAGAACAATGCAGGAATGGATATGGCGGTCCGGCGCGCCGCAAGGAACCTGATCCGGGACGGTGCCTCGGACGATGCGGTGCTCGCCCGCATTGAAATGGCTTTCCGGGCATTTGATCCCTGTCTGGCCTGTGCCACCCACGCCGGCCCCGGAGAGATGCCCCTGGAGGTGGTGTTTCATCAAAACGGCCGTGTGACCAGAAGGGTACGGCGTGGATAGGCAAGCGTCTCCATCGGTTCAGGTGCTGGGCATCGGGAACGGAATCCTGACGGATGACAGTGCCGGCCTGTATGTGATCGAGCACCTTAAAGAGTCCGGGGTGCCGGACCATGTGATCTTAACTGCCGGCGGCACCGGCGGTATCGCCATCGTGGATCTGCTCGAGCCTGTGGATTCCCTGGTGGTGGTGGACGCATTTGTGACCGGCAGAAATCCCGGCAGTGTTTTTGTACTCGATTTTCAGGAGGGGGAAGAAGTGGGACGGTCAGCCAACCTGGGACTTGCCCACGGGTTTGATCTTTCCACCGTGCTCGCGTTGTACAGTGATATGATGGATGGAAGATATCCGGAAAAAATCACCCTGGTGGGCATCGAGGCACAGGATATTACCACCTTTTCCACACAGTGCACAGAGCCTGTGAAAAAAGGCGTGGTCAAGGCCGCTGATCTGATTTCCAACCATCTGCTGTAATAGGAAAGTTTGTGCCCTTTATTCGGGGTCGTCAAAGGACCATTTGAAGGTCCGGTCCGGCTTTTCA
>CAYFVA010000119.1:0-6907 GCA_964346265.1 uncultured Desulfobacterales bacterium | reverse complement strand
GGATTATCATGCCGGCGGCGTTGCGGATTGCCTGGCCCGCCTATACCAATGAAGTCGTGTTTCTTCTGCAGGCCTCCTCGCTTGTATCCATTATTACGCTCATGGATATTACGGGTGTGGCACGCGTGGCAGCAGCAAAAACCTTTGCCTTCTACGAACTGTTCCTGTTTGCCGCCTTGATATATCTGGTGTTGGTGTATGCCGTAATCTTTGTGTTCCGGAAAGTGGAAAACCGCATTACCGCCCACCTTGTTCACGAGGCCGCTTCCCGGTAAATAAGAATTATCGGTTGTTGTAAATGATCCTGCCCTTAGAGTACCAGGTATAGCTGGTATTAACTGAGCATTTTTAGGGCTCTATGCGCACTTCTGGTTTTCCGTGTGTGGAACAATAAGCCGTGACAGATCAAAATTTTTTATAACCCTTCGAAATTATAGGTAAAATTGTTCTTGCTCGCCTGTGCGGACGGTTTGTTGGATATGTGAATTCCTTGTGATTTTCATGAAACTTCCTTGTAATTACCTCATAACCCGGCATTATTCAGGCAATTTTCTGGTTTTTCTCTTTCTTCTGTTCTGTGATAGGGTACGGCTATTCACGGAAAACGAAATGAATAAGGCAGATGACAAACAACAGTATCTCAAACAAAGGAACCAGAGAGGAATATGGGAATTTCACCTGAAGCAATACAAAGCCTTCTTTGCGATCAAGCCGAATCTTCGGCACCGTATGCAAAGCCGGTCCGTGCCGGAACCGAAACCAAAAAGGCTGATACGTTCGGGCCAATGGATGTGGATTTTTTTCGCGATATGGTTGAAAACGCATCAATAGGTGTCTTTGTCACCAGTTCCACCGGCAGGACTCTTTTATTTAACAGGCAGATGGCGTCGATCCTGGGCGCTGATTCCCCGCAGGATGCCATCAGCTTTTACCGGGATCTTTTCACCCATTTGTATGTGGATCCCGAACGCAGGGAAGAACTTTTGCAACGGCTTCGGGAAAAGGGGGTCGTGCAGGATTTTACATACAAAGCATTGAAAAAGGACGGTTCCTTGTGCTGGATACGGATGAATGCAGGTGTGTTGAAAAAGTTCTCAGACGAAAGTTTTCTGATCAACGGGTTTGCTGAAGACATTACCCGGCGCATACCCGGACGGGAAACGGTTCTTCCGGAATGTCCGGACTGTTCCTGCTCCTATACACTCAATGAAATCAAGAAAGCTCTTCAGGATCTTCTGGGAAATGAGGAAGAAGACCGCAATGTTGTGGGGGAAAGAATCTTTACCAACTACGAGCGGATTATTCTTCCGTACATCGAAAAGTTGAAAAAAATTGCCAAAAGCGATTACCAGCAACAGGTAATCACCATTTTGGAGATGAATCTGAAAAATATCATTTCTCCTTTTGCAAAGAATTTGTCAGGTCCGCTGGCCAACCTTTCTCCGGCTGAAATCCAGGTGGCGGATTTGATCCGGCATGGAAAATCCACCAAAGAGGTGGCAGAAATTATGAATACCGGCATAAGAACCGTTTCGTTTCACAGAGAGAACATACGGAAAAAACTCGATCTGAAAAATAAAAAAGTGAATCTGAGAACTTTTCTGCTGTCCCTTAAATGACAGGGTCCAAAATTCCGGGCGTAAAACGTCCGCCGCAGGCAATACCCGCCGGAAAAGCGCGTGGGCGTCGATTCTCAAACCGGTCCATGTGATTCGTCCTGCCTTCTCCGCCCCTGAGAAGGTTTATTATTTTCTCAACAAACAATCTGTTATATATTCAGATATGGTTTTTCATGAAACCGTGTCAGTGTATGACAGGAATACGTGTGCAGTAAAGGCAAAGGAGGAATAAGATGAAAAGTTACAGACAGGAACTCTGGTTTGAAGTTCCCACGCGCCGGGCCTTTATCAATATTACCGAGGACGTACAGAAGGCGGTGGATCAAAGCGGGGTTCAGGACGGGCTGGTCCTTGTCAATGCCATGCATATCACCGCTTCGGTATTTATCAATGATGATGAATCCGGCCTGCATCATGATTATGAGGTATGGCTGGAAAAACTTGCCCCCCATGAACCGGTGTCCGGTTATCGGCATAATGTGGGCGAGGACAATGCGGATGCCCACATGAAACGTCAGGTTATGGGAAGAGAGGTTGTGGTGGCCATTACCGGCGGAAAGCTGGATTTCGGGACCTGGGAGCGGATTTTTTACGGGGAGTTCGACGGCGGCAGGAAAAAGAGGGCTCTTGTGAAAATTATCGGGGAGTGATCCACCGTCATGAAAGTTCTTTTGATAGAGGATGATCACAAGATCGTCTCTTTTGTTGAAAAGGGTCTCAGGGCTTCCGGGTTTTCCGTGGATTCGGCGTATACGGGACCGGACGGCCTCAACGAGGCGCTGGCGAAACCCTATGATACTCTTGTCGTGGATATCATGCTGCCCGAACTGGACGGTATGTCTCTGATCCGCAGGCTGAGGGAGGAACAGATCAATACCCCTGTGATCATCCTCAGTGCCAGAGACCGCGTGGACGATCGGGTCAAAGGGCTCGAAGCAGGGGCGGATGATTATCTGACGAAACCGTTCTCCTTTTCCGAGCTTTTGGCCCGGGTTCAGGCGCTTATCAGACGGGCCGGGAATATCAGCGATCCCGGGATTCTCTCCTGCCGCGATCTTGTTATGGACACCGTGAAGCGGCAGGTGAAACGGAATGGAAAAGAGATCGAACTCCAGCCCAGAGAAATGGCCCTTCTGGAATACCTGTTGCGGAACAGGGGACGGGTGGTGTCCAAAACCATGATCATGGAGCATGTGTGGGACTACAATTTCGATCCCATGACCAACGTGGTGGAAGCAAGGATCTGCCGGCTGAGGGATAAAATCGAAAAAGGGTTTGACAGCCGGATGATTCATACCATACGCGGGGCCGGGTATGTCATGAAAAACTGTCATGATGCATAGAGGGACGAAAACGGTCGCCTTCCGGCTGACCCTCTGGTATGCGGGAATATTCAGCATATCATCCATGGTGGTATTTGTTCTGTTTTACCTGCTTGTTTCCCAGACCATTCTGCACCGGATCGATCAGGATCTTTCTGACAAGCTGTCCCTGTTTTCCGCTGTCGTTTCAAGAAAAGGAATGGCCGGTGCAAGACACCAGGCGGTCATGGAAGCCCAGGCAGCAGGCGAAAAGATGGTTTTTTACAGGCTTCTTTATCCTGACGGTGAAGTGTTCGCCTCTTCCCGTATGGGCTACTGGAGCAGCGTGGAGGCGGACGAACAAGCCATCCGGCATGTTCTGTCGAGCGGGGGGCGTGGGAAAATGTATCAAACCATCCGGGTCGATTCCAGAAATGAGCGGGTACGTATCCTGTACGGCAGAATCGCGGATAACGTCATCCTGCAGACCGGCCTTGCCATGAAAACCTATGCCGGTTTTGTGCAGTCTTTTAAGACGGTTTTCCTGGCCGCCATGACGTTTATTGTCCTGTTTTCGGGTGTGACCGGGTGGCTGATGTCCCGCAAAGCCCTGGCAGGAGTGGGCAAAGTGACTGCAACGGCGAGGATGATTACCGGCCGGAGTTTGAGTGAACGGGTTCCTGAAACCGGCACAAAAGATGATCTCGACCTTCTGGCCGCCACCTTCAACCGGATGCTTGACCGGATCGAAACCCTTGTCACCAACACCCGGCGGATGAACGACAATATCGCCCATGATTTGAAAAGCCCGGTGGCGCGGATACGGGGGAATGCAGAAATTTCCCTGGTTCAGGAAGATTCAATGGAAGAATACCGCAAAATGGCTGCAAGCACCATTGAGGAATCCGACAGGCTGCTGGAAATGATCAATACGATGCTGCTGATTTCAAAGGCTGAATCCGGACAGGCCGGGTTTCATTTTGAATCCTTTGATTTTTCCGGCATGGCGGAAGAGGCGTGTGAGCTTTTTGAACCGGTTTTCGAAGAGTCTGGGATAGAATTTACGTATCATATCATGGCTGATGTATACGTAAACGGAGACAAGGGAATGCTCCAGCGGGCATTTTCCAACATCCTTGACAATGCGGTCAAGTATACGCAAACGCCGGGCAGCGTTTCGGTTCAGTTGGAAATCAGCGGTGAAAACCGGGTGGAAACGCTGGTTTCCGATACCGGCCGGGGAATTGACACGAAAGACAAAGAAAAAATTTTCCAACGATTTTACCGGGCGGATCCGTCCAGAAGCGATACAGGGTCCGGGCTCGGGTTGAGTCTTGTCAAAACCGTGGTGGAAGAGCACGGCGGAAAGATTCATGTTCAAAGCGAGAAAGGCTGCGGGAGTACTTTTCTTCTGAGATTACCATATCGTAATGTTCAGACCATTTAAAAATTATAATTGTGTATTATAGTATTGGTTGTATGAGCCGAACCGTATTCTAAAAACCGGTTATTCTATAAAAAGGAGGTATTCCATGTACAATGTAAAAAAGATATGTATCGTGCTTTTTCTGGTTATGTTTTCTTTGCAGCCGCTACAGGCGGAGGCCGAATCCGAAACCCGGATGATACCTGCGGATTTCAGCAGCCTTGCAGAAAAGGTCAAGCCGTCGGTGGTCAACATCAGCACCGTTAAAAAGATCAGAGGCGGCGGCCGGGTGTTCCGCCATTTTTTCGGCAGTCCGTTCAATGACCGGGAATTTTTCAAGGAATTCATGGAGCCGTTCATGCAGAACCGTCCGGAACAGGATTTTGAACAGAACAGCCTCGGTTCCGGTTTTATTATCAGCAGGGACGGATATATCGTCACCAACAACCATGTCATTGAAAACGCGGACAGCATTAAAGTCAAGCTGCATAATGAAGAGGAGTTCGAAGCCGAAGTGGTGGGAAGCGACCCGAAAACGGATCTCGCCCTTATCAAAATCCAGGCGGAAGATCTTGATCCGCTTGAGCTCGGCAGCTCCGACGAAGTGGAGATCGGATCCTGGGTGGTGGCCGTCGGCAGTCCGTTCGGGCTTGAACAGACCGTTACCGCAGGGATTGTCTCTGCAAAAGGAAGGGTCATCGGCGCCGGTCCTTATGACGATTTTATCCAGACCGATGCATCGATTAATCCGGGAAACAGCGGAGGTCCCCTCCTTAACCTCGACGGCGAGGTTGTCGGGATTAATACCGCTATTGTCAAATCCGGGCAGGGGATCGGTTTTGCCATTCCCTCGGATCTTGCAAGCGGGATCGTGGATCAGCTGATCGCTTCCGGCGAAGTTGCAAGAGGCTGGATGGGGGTTGCCATCCAGGATATCACTTCAAAGCTTGCTGAATACTATGGAATTGAAGAAAAAGAGGGTGTGCTTGTGGCAAAGGTATACAAGGATCACCCTGCGGACAAGGCAGGCATCAAGGAAGGTGACATCATCAAAGAGGTGGAGGGCGAACCCATTAAGTCAAGCAGGGATCTTTCCGCCACCATTGCAAGCCACAAAGTCGGAAAGGATGTGGCGGTGAAAATCGTCCGCGATGGTAAAACAAAGACATTTGAAGTGACCCTTGCCAAACGGAGCGAAATGGAACCCGGAAGCCTGGCTGCAGGACAAGGGTACGATCCCTTCGGTTTCCAGTTCGATGAAATCACTTCGGACAATGCCCCCAAATACGGGCTTCCCGGAAATGCTTCCGGCCTGATCGTCACCGACATGAAACAGGGAAGCAAAGCCGCGAATACGGGCATCAGAAAAGGGGATATCCTCAAGGAGGTAAACCGTGTCCGGGTGGACGACATGAAGGATTACAACAAGGTCTTGGGCAAAATCGGAGATGGTGAATACGTCCGGATGCTGTTTGTCCGGAACAACCATCGATATCTTGTGGTAACCCTGAAAAAATAATTTGACTTGACCTGACAGACCGAAACGCTCCTGCTGTATTGTAACAGAGCAGGAGCGTTTCCTTGTTTGCATTATCAGTTCAGACTGATTCGGATAATCAAAGGTTGACCACCCTCAGTAAACCATCGTTACATTGCGCAGCGTAATTTATCTCAGGCGATTTTATCCATACTGTACCTTATATCGACAAAATAGTAGAGGATGCTCCGTATATAAGGGGTATGGCTTTAGGTTTTATCAAGTTCCTTGAACCGGCAGCACGAGGCTATTGTTATTTGTAGACGCTTTTCCGGTGTCCGACCCGAACAACATATATCGTAATGGTGTTGTTGTGAATATCACATATGATTCGGTGCTCACCTACTCTGTACTTCCACAGTCCGGAAAGATGATGTTTCAATGGTTCACCGAATCTCCGGGGATCATCCGGTGTTGCGATTTTGTCGAACAGGAATCTTAATATACGCTTGGTGTGTTGCTTATCAAGGCGGTCCAACTCTTTGGCTGCATTTTTTTCAAACTCGACTTTCCATGCAGGCAATTTCTACGCTTCCAAGTTATGGGACCGCATTACCTCTTCAAGGGGGATGGTCTCGGACCTTCCGGCCCGGATATCCTCGGCACGCTTTTCAGCCAGATATATGTCCTCCAGGTCATCCAGATGTTTCAGGATGGCTTCGCGTGCATAATAACTCTTTGACCTGCCGGTTGAGTCCGCAAGCGCGGCAAGCCTTTTTTCTATGTCTTCGGGCAGTCGAATCCCAAGCATCGTGTTTATTCCTTTTTATATCCGATTATATCGGCACCTTGTTAAACAAGTATAACACATCAAGGACAAAGTCAATATTTTATCAAACATTATGTACCGGATTGTTCTCAATAAGGCCGCAGGATATAGCGTAAATAAAGATTTGACTGGTGATTTGTCCGGTACGATGCGCTATTTCTACTGCCCGCCGGGACTCTATTCTGCGCATAACGTCAAGAACTTCCTTGGTGCTGGTGTCGTCAATTGGAGGGATATTTGGTGGAGCTGAGGGGG
>CAYFVA010000118.1:1600-7063 GCA_964346265.1 uncultured Desulfobacterales bacterium | reverse complement strand
TCCGGCTTTCCCCTGGGCCCGCTTTCGGAGAGAAAAACCTCCGGAGCTCCGTTTTCCTTGAACCTGACGCCGATGAAATAGGGAGTTCTCACTTCTCCCACGGTTTTATGGATGGTAAAATCCTGGTCCGGAAACAACGGAAACCGGATATCGTATTGTTTGCGGAAATAGTTTACCTCAAAGTCGGAATTGCCCACCCCGATACCGATCATTTTGATACGATCCCCATATGGTTCACTGTTTCGGAGCAGGCGGAAAAACTCGTTCAGGCTTGGCGCCTCTTTCTGGCAGTGGGGGCAGTACATGCTGAAAATTTCCACCAGCAGAACATCGCAGGTGATATCAGGGATACGGAATGAACCGGTACTCTCTATGCCGAGATACGATGCATCCGCCTTTTTTTCAGGGGAGGGAAGTGTTATGGAGAGCAGTTGTTCACCGATGGACTCCGCATGGATATTCCGGGCAAAACCCGTGGATAGAATCAATGCCGCCGCCATACAGAAAATTAGGTGTTTCATGGTCCGGCCTCCGGTTATGTTCGGGAAAAATGAAAATTAATGGACTGATACCACGGCGTAGGTTACATTCAGGTTACAGAAAAGGTTACAGACGGAAAACCGATGGAAAATGGTGTACTGATGTATTGATTTTTTCTCGTGCATTCTTTTATACTGATGAAAAATTTTTCAGCCCTGTTTGAGCACCGACCGGAAAAGAGGACAATCAGGCGCATCATTTCCAATGAATCCCGCGGCAGGAAGGAGGAGTGATCAAAAGGATATTGAAAATTTCTGCGGTGCTGGTTGTACCGGTTTTTTTGCTGTTCGCGTTTGCATGCGGCCATTCCGATGATCCGGCAGGCGGAGCGGAGAGCAGGACCGGCATCAGCCCGGATGCCATCCGGATCGGTTCCTCCCTTGCCTTAGAGGGGCATGCGGGGTATCTCGGTACGCAAACCCTGCACGGTGCCCTGTCATATATCAAAAAAGTCAATGAAAACGGGGGCGTGTTCGGCCGCAAACTGGAACTGATCGCCATGGATGACGGGTATGACCCGCCCCGGTGTGTATACAATACCCAGAAGCTGATCCTCGAAGAAAAGGTCTTTTCCCTTTTCTGTTATGTGGGCACGCCCACCACCGTCCGGATTGTGCCGCTTGTAACCCAGGCGGAAATCCCGCTTGTGGGAATGTTCACCGGGGCAAGCCGCCTCCGCAAACCGGTGAACCCGTACCTGATCAACGTCCGCACTTCGTATTACCGGGAGACGGAGGCGGCTGTGGACTATATGGTGAACGAACTTGAAATCGAGCGGTTGGCGGTTTTTTACCAGTACGACGAGTACGGGTTCGACGGGTTGCGGGGGGCGGAAATCGCGCTTCAGAAATACGGGCTCAAACCCGTGGCCAAGGGCTCGTATGTCAGGGGAACGGATCACGTGGCCCCGGGACTTGAAAAGATCATTGCATCCGATGCAGAGGCGGTTGTGATGATCGGCACGTACGGTGCGTGCTCCAAATTTATCCGGCTGTCGGAAAAACGGGGGTTTTCTCCTGTTTTTCATGCGGTTTCTTTTGTAGGATCCGAAGAGCTTTTGCGCAGGTTGGGATCCCTTGGGGAAGGGGTCCTGATCACCCAGGTAATGCCTTCCCCCCAGACGGAAACCCCGAAAGATACCCTTCCGGCTGTTCAAGAGTATGCAGACCTGCTGGGCCGCTATTTTCCCGGGAGCACCCCGAACTATGTGGGACTGGAAGGCTTCATCAATGCCAAGGTCCTGGTGGAGGGGCTCAAACGTGCGGGGCCGGATATCACAAGGGAAAAATTCGTCCGTGCCATCGAGTCCATGAAGGCCTATGATCCCGGGATTGCAAATCCGCTGTCATTCGGATACAAAGATCATCAGGGGCTGGACCGGGTGTACTTCACCAAGATTATCAACGGCGAGATTCGGCAGATCCAATGAAATTTTTTTACAACCTGAGTCTCAAAAATAAAATTTTTACCCTGTGCCTTGTGATTGTGGTGCTGGTGAGTATCGTGATCGCGCTTTTTACAAGATGGCTTCTGGTGTCGAGCCTCATGGGAGAGCTGAAAAAAAGGGGAACCGGGATCGCCCAGAGCATTGCAGACAACTCACGGGAACTGATTCTGACAAAGGACAAAGAACGTCTCACCGCGCTTGTATTTGACGCAAAAGTCGGCAACCGGAAAGATTTTGTCCGGTATCTTTTAATCAGCGGCGTGGACGGGAAGATGCTGGCCCATACGTTTCTGAGAAGATTTCCTGACAAACTGCGGCCGGTTGTTCAAAAGGGCGGCCTGGAAACCCGGAGGATCGATGAGATCGATATCCAGGGAAAGTTATTCCATGTGGCAGTACCGGTGAAGGAGGGGATCTATACCATCGGTTCGGTTCATGTGGGGCTTGACAAAAAGCATATCGAAAAACTGATCACAAAGCTGAGAGTCCTTTTTTTAAGCTTTCTTTCCGTTACCGCGGGGGTCTTTTTTGTGATGAGCCATTATCTTGCCCGGCAGATCACAAAACCGATATCCTCCCTGATTACATACACTGACCGGATCCGGGAGGGGCATTACGACTTTGATTCCGATACGGAAATGCCGCCGTGGAAGCATACCGGAAATGATGAATTCCTGAAACTGGTGGATTCGTTCATGAGGATGGCTACCCGGATCAAAGAGTCAAGAGAGGAACTTATGGCCTCTGAGACCAAATACAGGTCATTGTTCAACAGCGGACCGAATCCGATTTTCGTGATTGACCGAAAGACGCTCAAGATCCTTGATGCAAGCCCGAAGGCATACGAAGGGTACGGGTACACGGCTGAAGAGCTGTTGAAAAAGAGGTTCCCCGAGCTCGGAGAGCTTGACGGAAACGCGTTTTCAAAAGAGTTTCCCCCCCATGAATCCACCATCATCAGTTCCAAGGTAGCGCTTTTCCGAAAGAACGGAAAGACCGTGTTCGTGAACATTCATGCAAGTCCTGCCGACTACCGGGGCAGGGATGCCCTGATCGTGGCCACCACCAACATCACCGAACTTGTGGAAAAGGATACCCAGCTGATCCAGGCCAGCAAAATGGCCAATCTGGAAAAGATGTCCGCCGGCATCGCCCATGAACTCAACCAGCCGCTGAATGCCATTAAAATGGGAAGCGAATACCTGGTGATGATGAACGAAAAACAGGGGAACGAGGAAACGGATGATATCACGGTGGTGTCCGGGGAAATCAGTGCCCAGGTGAGCCGGGCGGCCGAGATCGTGGACCGGCTGAAACACTTCAGCCGGAAAACCGACTTTTCAAGGGAAATTATTGATATCAACAACTGCATACGGGAAATCGATAAAATTATACGGCGGGAACTCTTTGTGCAGGATATTGATTTCGAACTGGATCTGGATGAGTCTCTTCCGGCGGTGATGGCCCACAACAACCGGATCGAGCAGGTAATATTCAATCTTGTGACCAACGCAAGGGATGCCGTGAACCAGAGAATCGAATCAGGCGGCAGCAAAGAAAAGGGGAGAATCACAATCACCTCTGCGAACCGTTCGGATACGGTAACGGTGACCGTCTCTGACAATGGAACCGGAATTCGAGACAGTGAGCTTGCAAATATATTCGAGTCTTTTTATACAACCAAGAAAATGGGTGAGGGGCTGGGCCTCGGGCTTCCCATCATTCAGGGGATCATCCGGGATTATGACGGGGATATCCGGGTGGAAAGCAGGGTCGGGGAAGGCACGAGTTTTATTGTGACTCTGCCGGTGATCCGGAAATAACTTTTGAATCCAACATTTTGAACCCAACATAAGGAGTGTGCATTGAAAGTTCTGGTGATTGACGATGAAAAACCGACTCTTTCCATGTTTCGGCTGTTTCTGTCCGCATACGGGTACACGGTCTTCATCGCCGAGGACGGGGAGGCCGGGATCCGGATCTTTGAGAGAGAACAGCCTGAAATCGTGTTTACCGATCTGAAAATGCCCGGCATGGACGGGCTTGAAGTTCTGAAAAAGATCCGGGAGGAGAAAAAAGGGGCTGAAGTGATCATTATCACCGGCCACGGCACGATTGACAAAGCCATTGAGGCGCTGGATTTCGATGCTTCGGATTTTATCAACAAGCCGGTGGAGAAGAGAGCCCTTGATGCCGCCTTGAAAAGAGCCCGTGCAAGGATTGAAACAGGTCCTCCGGAAACGTTTTCCATCAGGACCGAGGAATCGGACAATCGGCTGGATATCCATATCAAGGGCAAGCTCTCGGGCCTGTCGGAATCGGTGTTGAAAAATACGGCAGAGAAAAGTGCCTTGAAAACGGTCCTTTGTTTTGACGAGAGTTTTGCAGTGGACCGTGCCGGGATCGGGTCCTTGATCAGCCTTCTCGCAAGACTCAATGAAAAGGGTGGTACCGTTTCCATGAAAGGACTGTCGTATAACTATGCCCGTTTTTTCCAGATGGCGGGACTTAAGGGCGCTGCCTGTGAAACGGAACCGCAATCGGATGAATAAAACGTTTCCCATACCCGAAGTCAAAGAGATGGTTCCCAGGTACCGCCTGTTTTCAATTCTGGACCGGAACGCGGATACAAACGCGGTCTTCATAACCGGACAGGCGGCACAGGGAAAATCCACTCTTGCGGCTTCTTATCTGACAAGGAGTTCAGAGACGACTCTCTGGTTTCATCTTACCCGGAAAGAATCCGATGCTTCCTGTTTTTTTCATCTTGTATTTCCCCGGGTCCGCGGCATACTCGATCCATCCGGGACTCTGGACAGTCTGGGAACCGTCAGTTCACCTCTCTCCACCACAGAGGACCCGGCCCGGTATTCGGAGACATTGATTGATCTGTTTGTTTCCGGTGAAACGAAAGTGAATATCGTTCTGGATGATCTTGATGCGCTGGACAGGGATTCGGATACCCTGACAGTGATACGGAATCTTGCGGGCGCATTGACACCGAATATCCGGTTGTTCCTGTTGTCAAGGGTGATGCCGGAAATGGAGGTTCGCGGACTCAAGCTGGAAAACAAAATGCTCTGTATCGATAACGCAGACCTTGCATTTACATTGGAGGAAACCGCACGCTTTTTTCAAAAAAAGGGCCTGAACTGGCTCACAGAAGAGCATGTCGAGCAAATCCATGCGATTACGGAAGGGTGGGTCGGCGGAATTGTCCTGGTTTCAGAGGTGATAC
This sequence comes from uncultured Desulfobacterales bacterium, assembly GCA_964346265.1. Classification (GTDB taxonomy): domain Bacteria; phylum Desulfobacterota; class Desulfobacteria; order Desulfobacterales; family Desulfobacteraceae; genus JAIPEK01. The sequence continues at coordinate 1,838 of CAYFVA010000118.1, read as the reverse complement.
GGAAGAAAACGGATTTGTCGTGGCTTTCAGAATTGATCCGGGGCGATCTTGTGGCGTATTTTTCAAGAGAGGTCTATCCGCAGCTGGAAAAAGAGATCAAAAATTTTCTGATGAAGATTTCGGTTTTTGAAGAAATCGACCCGGGGACGGCTGAAGCTTTCACTCAAAATCCGTCAGCCGGAACCATCCTTGAAACGCTGGAGAAAAGAAACCTTTTTATCCACCGGGTCCTGGAAGA
>CAYFVA010000118.1:0-1500 GCA_964346265.1 uncultured Desulfobacterales bacterium | reverse complement strand
AGGATCCGGGAGCTTGGCGAATGGATTGAAGCCATGCCGGAAATGGTCGTATGGAAAAATCCATGGCTGATTTTTTATCTGACAATGACCCGCAGGATCAAAGGCGGCAGCCGGAATGTCGAGGATTTGCAGATCGCGCTCGACCTGTTCCGGAAGCGCCATGATGCCCGGGGCATCCTTCTGTGCACGGCATACATTATCGAAGCGGTTGTGTTTTTAAAAAGTGATCCGGACCTGATAAAAAGCTGGATCGAGCAGGGAAAGGCGTTGCTGGAATCGGTAAATCACAGCCAGGCTTTTACATGGGCCAGAGCGGTTCTGTGGCAGCAGATCGGATTCGGGTATATCGCGGGAAACGGCGAAGTCCCAAAAGGAATATCCGCGTGCAGAAACGCATTTATCCTCGGCTCCAAAATCCGGAATACTGAAGTACAGCTCAACGCCTCCATCGTGATTCTTCTGGGCCATGTGTATACAGGAAACTATCACGAGGCGGAAGAGCGGCTCCAAGAGATGAAAAATCTGGCCCACGACGGCATGCATCCCGAGTACAGGACATTGAAAAACCTGGTCAGGATCGATCTGGCCCTTAAAAAGGGAGAGTTTGAAACTGCGGAATATTATCTGGACACCTCGCAGAATGACATTGAAAAGTTCGGTATGATATTCCTGTACCCCGGGTTTGTCGAGGCCGGGACACTGCACAGGGTTTATACCGGGCGCATCCGGGAAGCGTTGGAACTTGCCGATCACCTGTCGGATTTTTCCGTACTGTCGGGCAATTCCTTTTACCAGGGAAATGCTTGCAGGCTCAGGGCGCTCGCATTCTATCATTCCCAAAGGATGGAAAAAGCGGCAGCCGAAGCCGGCCGTGCCGTGGAAATATTTGACTTGAACCGCAACCGGGATCTCCATTACTATACAACAAAGCTTCTCCAGGGACTGATCCTTCTCCATACCCGGAAATTTGACCGGGCGGAACAGGCCCTTGAGAATGCATATTCCGGTTTCAAAACAATGAAGCTCGATCTTTTGGTCACGGAAACCAGGGCTGCAATCGGCCTTCTTTGCCGGGAGAAAGGGGAGGCGGAAAAGTCGGAGTCCTTTTTTCTCCAGGCGGCTTCCGGAATCCATACGGAAGGGTATACCCGTTTTGTGGTCATGTCACCGGATGATTTCATCAAAACCATGGTACTGGCGGCCGGCTGTGATATACAGGAGGACTTGCGCAGGCACCTGATCACTACGCTCACTTCAAGCCGGGATACTGTCAAGGTGCGCAGGTGTATTCGGACCCTGATGGCGGAAACCGGTTCCCGTACACTGGAATCCGTATACAGGCTGACAATGCCGAAAGTCCGGATCCAGACCCTTGGGGAATTCAAGGTCCTGGTTGACAATAACGAGCTGAACAGCAGCAGATGGGAAGGTCACAAACCCAGGCTTCTTTTGAAATCCATCCTTCGCCGCCATGGTCATGATGTGCCCAAAGAGATGATT
>CAYFVA010000117.1:2489-7076 GCA_964346265.1 uncultured Desulfobacterales bacterium | reverse complement strand
CCGGGCTTTTCCGTTTTGTTGTGTCCGAAAAGACAAGACCATCATACGACAAACCGGTTGATTTTATGTCAGGATTCTGTGTGAAAAATGTTTTCCGTTTCAAATGGAACCGGGGATGAGCAGAAGAGCGCTCCATCCGTTTTCATGAAAGGTTTCCCGCACCGAAAAGCAAGAGGCATAACGGGCTTTTACCGAATCGACCTCCTCTTTCTTGAATCCGGACAGCACCAGAACCCCTTCTTCTGCTATCATGGAAGCAAAAACCGTTTTATACCGGACCAGTGTCGGCGGCCTCAGGTTGGCGCAGATCAGATGAAAACATCCGCTTTCCGGCCGGGTTTGTGAAACTTTGACCCGGTCGTCCAGGCCATTGAGCGCCACATTGCACCGGGCGTCATGAACCGCCACAGGATCGATATCCACGGCCGATGCCCGGTTCATGCCCATCAGGACCGAAGCGATCCCCAGAATACCGGAACCACAGCCCACATCCAGGCATTCGCGTCCTTCGAGTTCCCGGATACCGAACCCTTTCTCCATGGCCGCAAGGCTCAGCCGGGTGGTGGGATGGTCCCCTCTTCCGAACGAGGTGGTCCTGGAAAGCGTTACTGCAATATCATCTCCTTGTTCCGAGTTGCACGCAATCCCCGGTGGATGAACCACCACCCGGCCGGAAAGCCGCACCTGCCTGTTGAAAGAAGGCACCACAAAAACGTGGCCGAGTTCGTTTACGTACTCCAGGCTCCCGTCACAGGCCATCTCGTGGATGATCTTTCCGGATTCTTTCAGTGACATTCCCTTTTTCCCTGAGACCGTTTTCACAATATCCAGAAAGGAGAACTTTGAACCGGATGTACTAAGGATATCAAAAATATCCGATTTGGTTGTTGACATGGATGATTTTGCGTCCAATTTTATTTTTTATCACTTTCTTGTCCCGCAACCACTTCACAGAGCCGCAGAGGTATCTTTCATACAGGATGCCGCACTTTGCCGTCAATGATTATATGCATGAAAAATTTCCCTTCTTTACTTCCACAACCGGTCGTGATAGATTTTATTTTACACAAGCTCCGTGTTCAGAGCAATAATAACATACAACCTTATCAATCGACCGGCTTATGGATTCATCCGTCACCAGGCTCAGGGACATATTTTTAAACGAGAAAGAACTGCCCAAAAGAGCGCTCTTTGCCGTATTCGACCGGGCCGGTATCCCTTCCGACACCTGCTGGCGCACTCTGTACCGGATGATTTTCGACTCGAAGATCAACTTCAACCCCATTGTGGAAAAAGGGGTAAGCCGACAGCAGCTTGTACCGGTGATGAACCAGGCGCTGAAAAACATCGAGAAGGGAGATTTCAGTGAAAAAGCACTTCTGGCACTGATCAAAAACTACAACACCGCCTTTGTTTCCGTATGTCAGAGCGAGCTTACCGAAGCCATCAATGAACTCGACAGCCTGACCAGTGAATTCAAATCCATTTGCCACGACCGGCAGGACAAGGTGGAAACCCTGGAAGCCGGTACCCTTCGGACGGTTCAGTCGAATACCTCCATAGAAGAAAAAATCCGCACCATCAAGGCGAAATTCAGGGCCACCATTGAATTCTTCCAGAAGGATGTAAACCAACTCGATCATATCAGCAACACGGATCACCTCACAGGACTCTACAACCGCAGGTTCTTTGATGAAAAGCTTGTGGAGGAAGCCGGGCAGGCAGTTTCCGAAAAGACATGGCTCAACCTCCTGATGATCGACATTGACGATTTCAAAGGGTTCAACGATGAGTACGGCCATCTCATCGGTGACCAGGCGCTCAAAACCGTGGCCAAAAATATCAGCATTGCCTGCACCGAAGAATCGGAACGAACCGGTATTCCCTACCATCCGGTACGGTACGGCGGAGAGGAGTTCGCTGTCATCATCCCGGCCGTGGACATTACAGAGGCGGAGAAAATCGGACAAGTGATCCGGGAAAAAATCAGCGAATACACCTTTGTCATCCGGGGCAAACAGGGAAGCATCAAGCATGATAACATCAAGCTTACGGTGAGCGTGGGCGTGGCCGGATTTTCCCATCATGAAGGGCAGGAGACCGGCGTGGAAGAGCTGATCAAAAATGCCGACCGGGCCATGTTTGCCGCAAAAAGATCCGGGAAAAACCGGGTTATGACCCATAAAATATAACTGTTATAAAAAATTTCAAAGTCCCCTGAAAAAAACAAGGAGACATATCATGGACAGACGCGAATTTTTACGCAATGTCACCCTGTGGACCACAGGGGCGGTCATCGCCCCGCCCCTGTTCCATATCACCCCCCGCCTTTTTGCCGCAACCGGTGACAAGTCCGATATATACACGGCAGAGGGGAAAGACTACAAACGGATGGTCAACCGCCTTCTCGACGAAATGGGCGGCATGAAACAATTTGTAAAAACCGGCGACAAAGTGGTGATCAAACCGAACATCGGCTGGGACAGAAACGTCGAACAGGCAGCCAACACCCATCCGGACGTGGTCACCGCGCTTGCCGTTCTTGCTTTGGATGCCGGCGCTTCCAAGGTTTCGGTTTTTGACAGGACGTGCAACGAGGAAAGACGGTGCTATCATAACAGCGGGATCAAACCGGCCATGGACCGGATCGATGACGGCCGTGCCGAGTGCACCTACATCGATGACAGGCGGTTCGTCCCGGTTCAGATCAAAAACGGAAAATCCCTCACCGAATGGTCCTTTTACAGGGACGCACTTGAAGCGGACTGCTACATCAACGTGCCCATTGCAAAGGATCACGGACTGACGGGACTGACTCTCGGGATGAAGAACGTCATGGGCGTCATCGGCGGACGAAGGGGGCGGATTCACCACAACATCGACCCGAACCTTGCCGATCTGAATACCGTGATCCGGCCGTCGCTCACGGTGGTGGATGCCACGCGCATCCTGCTGGACAGCGGGCCCCAGGGCGGAAGCCTTTCAGACGTCAAAGTCCTGGATACGATCATCGCCTCCACGGACCCGGTGGCTTGTGATGCATACGCCACAACGTTGTTCGGCATGGAGCCGGGAGACATCGGATCCACGATCCAGGCGCATAAAAGGGGGCTTGGGAAAATCGATCTTCACCAGTGCAATATCAGAAGCGTTTGATAAGACGGTTTTGATGAATATCCGTATACTGACCAAGAGACTGAGGCAGCTTTCCCAGATCTGTTTTCTGCTGCTGTTCCTGTTCCTTTTCCGGCAGACCGACTATACCGGTTCGGACACGATTCCGTACGCAGTCAACATCTTCTTCCGGTGGGACCCGCTTGTGGCAGCAACGGTCTGGCTTGCGGCAAAAGAGATCGTCACGCTCCTGTTGCCTTCCCTTTTCGTGGTTTTGCTCACCCTGGTATTCGCCCGTGCCTTCTGCGGATGGATCTGCCCTCTGGGCACGTTGATCGACGGTGCCGGATATGTCATCAAACCCGTTGTCAAAAAACGGCTCCATCTTCGGTATGTGAAGTACCTGATCCTGTTCACCGTTCTGGTGTCCGCCCTGCTCGGGGTCCAGTGGATAGGGTTTGTGGATCCGTTTTCCCTTCTGGTCCGGGGATTTTCCTTTTCCGTGGACCCGATTGTAAACACCATTGTAACGAACTTCTTTGATACGATCTACATCAGCGGCCCCTCGTGGCTGTCCGGTCTGACAGAGCCTGCTTACGATATTCTGAAAGCGTACGTCCTTCCCTACAAACAGTCTTTCTTCTATCTTTCCATGCTCTCTTTTGTCCTTCTCGGGGCGATTTTTGCAATGGAGCTGATTTCAAAACGATTCTGGTGCCGGAACCTCTGCCCGCTGGGTGCGATGCTTGCCCTGATATCAAAACTCTCGTTTTTCAAGCGCCTGCCCCTTTCCGCGTGCAGAAAATGCGAAATGTGCATGGATCAATGCCCAATGGATGCATTCTCCCCTGAAAGCCGTATCCACACCGAAGAGTGCACTCTTTGCATGGACTGCCTGGAATACTGCGACAAAAAGATCTCCCGCTTTGCCTTTTCCGCAAAACCGGCCGGGCAGCAGGTGGACCTTTCCAAGCGTCACCTGGTTGCATCCGGTGCGGCCGGAGTGGTTCTATGGAGCCTTACCCGTGTGGATGCCGCAGCAAAAATCCCGTCCGCTTCCGTTATCCGGCCGCCGGGCGCCCTGGATGAGACCGAATTTCTTTCCGTTTGCGTCCGTTGCGGGGAATGCATGAAGGTCTGTATCCAGAACGCCCTCCAGCCGGTTTTCATGGAAAAAGGAGTGGAAGGAATGTTTACCCCGAAGCTGGTGCCGAGACTGGGATACTGTGAATTCAACTGCACGCTCTGCGGACAGGTATGCCCGACAGGGGCCATTGAGAACCTGTCTGTCAAAGAGAAACACGGCTTTGTCATCGGAAAGGCGTATGTGGACAAAAACAGGTGTCTCCCCCATGCATTCGACAAACCCTGCATCGTATGCGAGGAACACTGCCCCACCCATACCAAGGCGATTCAGTTTCACACGGCGTTTGCCGAGGATGAGGCAGGCAACAAAGTGGAGCTCAAGCAGCC
>CAYFVA010000117.1:0-2389 GCA_964346265.1 uncultured Desulfobacterales bacterium | reverse complement strand
TAATACCCGAGCAGAGTTCCCGCCTGGTATACGGCCGCTGCCAGAGAAAAGGCGAGAACGGTATTGAAGACCATGCTGAAGGCCGCCCATTTCCAGGAGGTTTCCCTTGCGATCACCACCACGGTGACAAAACAGGGGGCGTACAGCATCATGAAAATCAGCAGAGAAACCGCTGTGAGCGGAGTGAACAAAGGATCTTTTTTAATGCGGTTGGCAAGCCCGGTTACCTTTTCAGCTCCGGCTTCTCCCATGGAATACGCGGTTCCCAGGGTGGATACGATCACCTCTTTTGCGGCAAATCCTCCGATAAGAGCGATATTGGTCCGCCAGTCAAATCCGGCCGATTCAGTGACAGGCTCCAGAGCCCGGCCGGCCCGGCCGGCGAATGAATGGGCAAGTTCGGCACGTGCCCGGGTTTTGTCAATTTCATTCAACCGGTTTTCAAGCCGGTCACCCGAGTATTCCACTGTCGCCCTGGCTCTCATATTCTCAAATTTTGCCCGGTCCGCCTGATCGAGTGCTGGAAACGTCATGGCCGCCCATATCAGGATGGCTACGGCAAGGATAACGGTTCCCGCCTTTTTGATATACTGCCAGGTCCTGTGCCATGCATGGATGAGGACCCCTTTAACAGTCGGCAGCCGGTACGGCGGAAGTTCCATGATAAAAGGGGTGGACTCGCCTTTCACCAGGGTTGACCGCAGCAGTTTTGCCACAAACAGGGCGGCAATCCATCCCCCGGCCACACAGAAGAACATCACGGATGCGGAGTTTTCAAAAAAAGCCGCCGCCATCAGGAGAATGACGGGCACCTTGGCACCGCAGCTCATGAACGGCGCCGTCAACACGGTGGCCAGCTTCTCTTTGGGGCTTTTGAGCGTCCGGGCCGCCATAACCCCGGGAACCGCGCACCCTCCGGCTATACCCCCGGATACGATAAACGGCATCACGGAAGAGCCGTGAAGCCCGAAAACCCGCATCACCCGGTCCAGCATATACGCCATCCGGGCCATGTATCCGGAATCCTCGAGAAAGGATATCATCAAAAACATGCAGGCAATCAAAGGAACAAACCCGAGAACTCCCCCGACACCGCCGATAATCCCGTCCACTACAAGGGATTGGGCCAGAGAGCCGGGTATCAGTGATTCAGCAGCAGACCCTGCATGCGCGAACAGAGTCTCCAGCCATCCCATGGGCACCTCTCCCACGGTAAACGTAACAAAAAACAGAAGATATATCACGGCGGCCATGAACAGCGGGCCGAAAAGCCGGTGCGTCAACACCCTGTCGATCCGGTCCGATCGCCTCAGCCTGCTGCCGGTATCACCTGTTGTTGTCACACACTGCCTGCATACCGAACGGATAAAACCGTAGCGGTAATCCGCGATAATGGCTTCCGGTGTCGTATTCAGTGTTTCTTTCAGGTGATCGGCCGCTTTCAGGGAAACGGCTTCCAACTCACCTGCGGTCCCACTCTTCCCGGAAACCATCTCCATCACTTCCGGATCCTGCTCCAGGTATTTCAAGGCGATCCAGCGCGGAGGGGCCATACCTGATATCATCTCATCCCTTTCCACAAAACGTTCCATCTCTTCGATCACCGGATCGAGATCAGGTCCGTAGGAAATATGAAAACCAGAGCCCTTGCCCCCTGATCCGCCTGCATATTCAGCTGCCGTACGAATCAGATCGGTTTTGCCGACCCCTTTTCTGGCAACGGTTTCCACAACCGGGCACCCGATCATCCCGGCCAGTTTTGCGGTATCAATGGTTTTCCCCTGCTGTTTCACCTCGTCCATCATGTTGAGAGCAACGACAACAGGTACGTTGAGTTCCAAAAACTGTACGGTGAGATAAAGATTTCTCTCCAGGCTGGCGGCATCCACGATGTCGAGAACCACCTTGGGATCCTCGTTTATAATAAAGTTTCTTGCCACCAGCTCTTCCTGGCTGTATGCCGTAAGAGAATAGATTCCGGGAAGGTCCACGATTTTCAGTTGGGTTCCGTTGTACCCGGCAAACCCCTCGAGCCGGTCCACTGTAACCCCGGGGAAATTGCCGACTCGCTGTGTCGATCCGGTCAGTGCGTTGAACATGGTTGATTTTCCGGAATTGGGATTCCCGGCAAGCGCCATTGTATAATCGAATTCCATGATAGGCTAGTCCTCCTTTTGATCAACAAAAATATAGTCCGCTTCCCTGTTTCGAAGTGTCAGGGTGAAATCGTTCAATCTCAACGCCACAGGATCTTTCAGCGGCGCCGTTCCTATTACTGTGATCCGGGTTCCGGGGACAAGTCCCATATCCCGGATTTTTCTCGCCAATTCCCCTGTTCCGGTAATCCGCCGTATGTGTACGGTGGAATTGACCGGAATTTTTCTCAAAC
>CAYFVA010000116.1:0-7128 GCA_964346265.1 uncultured Desulfobacterales bacterium | reverse complement strand
AAATGCAGCATGAAACAAAGGAGAATTGAGGAAAAATGGTGAGCCGGGAGACAATCCGAGAAAAGCTGATCGAAAAGCTGATCGAAACGACAGGCATGGATAAAGGGGAGATTACGGAAGATGCCCCGTTTCACGAAATCGGCATCGATTCATTGATACTGGTGGAACTGTTCGTGTTCATTGAAAAAGAATTTGCCGTGGACCTGATGGAATCGGCCATCACCCACGAAAACATCCAGTCGGTGGCAACTCTGGCCGAAGGGATCGAGGAGACAGTAAAGAACAGGTAATATGAATCAGCTTGACAAGAGGTCAAAGCGGCACTACCTCAGCGGCATCGACTGGGTCATGACCGCGCTGGACGGTTTCAACAAGCAGAAAGCCGGCATCGGAAACCATTCCCAGATCGTGCTGGAGCTTGCCGGCTGCCTGGATGAAACCCTGTTGACAAGCCGCCTGGAATCGGTCCTGTCCGACTGTGTGTTTTACAAGGGAAAATCGAAACGCTCCTGGCATCTGGCCCCGTACTGGCGCTCCATACGAAAACCCTTTTCAAAAAACGATGTCCATATACTCCCTCTATCTTCCAAAGACGAAACCGATCTCGAGCGGATCATTGAAAAACGCGCCCGCACCCCCTTTCGTGACACTTATACAATGGTCGCGTTTGATCTGATCCGTTCCCTTGGCCGCAACTTTGTACTCTTCCGGTTCGATCACAGGCTGCTGGACGCACGGGGTGCGGAGCGGCTTTTGGGAATTGTTCTGGAGGACGCCCGGAAAGACAATCCCCACCCTTCCACCCTGGAGCTTCCCGCCGGGGACGCCCGTCTTAATGACTGGCGGAACCTGTTTTTGTCCGGGCAGGCCATCAACCGGTTTTTGCGTGCCGCATATCCGCGGGGAGAAAAAGCGGCCTGCCTGAAAGATTCGAACGGCCCCGGGGTCCTCCGGCACGTACGGATCGGGTTCAGCAAAGAAGAAACCCGGCTGTTCGATTCCAACACCCTCAAGACGGCAGGGTATCTCATGGGCGGCATCTACCTTTTGAGTTCAGCCGCCACTGTATTCGACAGGTTTTTCACTGACAAAGGAACCCCTGGAGACCTGGTGGTACCTGTGAACATGGACACCAGGGCACGGGAATTTACCACCGACCGGATCTTTTTCAACCAGATCTCCTTTCTGATGTTTCATCTTACACAGGGCATGAACAGGGAGGAGAGAATCCGGTCCGCAAAACGCCAGTTTGTAGAACAGATCAAACAGAAAATCCCGGACCACTTCAAGAATGCCACTCTTTTGATGCGGATCGCGCCTGCCGGCGTTCTGGGATTTTTCATGGGAAAAACCATGAAGCGGCACCCGTACTCGTTCTCGTTTTCCTATATTCCAAAGCAGGCGTTTCACCTGAAAGAAGTCTTCGATCTTGAAACCGCCGATCTCTATCACATGCCCGTGGTGCCGTACGAGCCGGGCATCGGGGTCTACTTCACCCGGTTCAACGACCGGCTGCACCTGGTCCTGTCAGGCTACGGGGGAAAAATCAAAAGAGAGGATCTGATCTCGGTTGCCAACGCTGTAAAAAAGGAAGTGCTGGATGGATAAACCGCAAACTTTTGATACGGTTGTGGCGGGTGCGGGTGTAGCCGGCATCTGTGCCTGCCTTGCCGCGGCACACCGGAACATGACCGTGGCGCTCGTGGAAAAGGAGTCCGTGATCGGCGGCGCGGCCCGGGACTGCTTTCACACGCACATGGCCGGACTTTTCCAAAACAATCCGGAAGTTCCGTTCGCTCCGGCCAACCCGGGAATCTGCCTTGAAATCTATCAGCACCTGCTCCGTACCCTGGGGAACGAGAGCCTCACCCGGATGGGACGGGTTTCTCTCATGGCATTTGACAACCTTTCTCTTTGGCGGTATTTTGAAGACCGGCTGGAAAAAAGCGGGGCCTCGTTTTTCCCCGAATCCGAAATAACGGGTGTGCAATCCAATGAAAACCGGGTTCTGTCCGTTCAAATAAAGGGGGAAAGGGACACAGGGCAAACCCTTCGTGCAGAAACCTTTATCGATGCAACCGGGAACGCTGTATTAAGCCGCCTGTTTTCAAAAGATGACGCAATTCTGGAAGAGGGGGACCGGCAGCTTTCAGGATACTGCATCGAGGTGGCTGGCGATTTTCAGGAGGACATCACCCTGAAAATCCCGTATACGGCCCGCAAAATCGTGGAACAGAACGGGATGAATCCGTATCTGGCATTTGTGACCACAAGCCGGAACGCATTCTCCGGAACCCGGGTCATCAAATTTTCTGTTGTAGAGGAAAGTGAAACCGCAGCGTGTGAAATGATTTTTAAAAAACTCAGACAAGCGATCCCAAAACTCGGTGCAGCCGCCGTTCTCCGCCGGTCGAAACGGATACACCCGAGGGGAGCCGTGCTTCCCAAAGGCCGCGCTGTACTGGACCAGCCCACCGGAGAGCAGGACTGCCCAGCCCGGTCCTTCTGGCCGTGGGAATTCTGGGATGTCAAGAAAGGACCCAGATACCGGTACCTTGACAAAAACAGCTGTTTCTGCATCCAGCCCGGCCATGTCACTTCCGCGGTCTTTGACAATCTGTTTTTCTGCGGAAAAAGTATCAGTGCGACAACGGCCGCCCAGGCATCGATCCGGGTCATGGGGGTTTGCATGGCCACGGGAGAACTTGCTGCGCAATGCGCTGCCGAATCCGTCAGAAAGCGAAACCAAACATGAAAATCCTTCTGGTAAAACCATATCCCGAACTTGCCGTTGCCAAACGCCTTTCAGAGGCATTCCTGCATCTTGAACCCCTGGAACTTGAAATCGTGGCAGGGGGAGTTCCGGACGGACACGAGGTCCGGATTCTCGATCTGAGCGTGGAAAAATCCCCGGTCCAGGCATTCGACACCTTTCTTGATGCGTTTCAGCCGGATCTGATCGGATTTACCGGGTACAGCTCCACTGCGCATATCGTCAAAGACCTTGCCGAAAGGGCCAAAAAGACACTGGAGAACGTATGGATCATTGTCGGCGGCATCCATGCCACCATCTATCCGGGGGATTATGCCATTCCTTATATGGACGCCGTGATCAGGGGGGAAGGCGCCACTTCCATGACCCGGCTCCTTGAACGAATCAGCAGAACCCTGCCGGTCCATGACGGGGTGAACATCCTTGTTCCCGCCCATCCGGAATTTGAATCCCTTGCGGCCACAGCCCCTCCCCCGTATGCAGAAATCAAAGAAATCCCCGCCCCGAGAAGAGATCTTGTGGACCGCTCCCGGTATTTCTGCATCTGGACCCACAGCGACACCGGGCATCTTGATACGATTTTTCCCCGGGTGGCAAGCCTCCGCACATCTCTCGGGTGTCCGTTCTCCTGTTCGTTCTGCGTGATCCCGTTCGCCATGAACAAGGCCTACCTGCAGAGAACGCCCGAAGATGTGGCAGATGAGATTGAACGGCTGGATGAGGACCATATCTACTTTGTGGACGACGAGATGTTCATCAACATGAAACGGGTGGCCCGGATCGCCGGGATTCTGAAGGAGCGGAACATCCGGAAGAAATACATCAGCTGGGCCAGAAGCGACACCATCGTCCGGCACCCGGAGGTGTTCCGGTTATGGAAGGAAGTGGGGCTCGACGTGGTATACGTGGGTCTTGAATCCATGAACGAAGAACAACTGGACCGGTACAACAAGAAAACCTCGTTCGAGACCAACCAGGAAGCGGTCCGGATTCTGAAGGAAATCGGCATCACCCTGCACGCGGCGTTTATCGTGGACCCGGATTACACAAAAGAGGACTTCAGGCGCCTGGAAAAAGATATCCAGCCCCTGGGTCCGGCGGAAATCACGTTTACCGTCCTGTCCCCGTCTCCGGGAACCGAGCTTTTCCGGCAAAACCGGGACAATTTTATCTGTGACGCGTTCCGGTTTTACGACTGCATGCATTCGGTCCTGCCCACGAAACTGCCTTTACGACAATTCTACCAGCACTTCGGCAGACTTTACTCCCTTGCTCTGCGGGCCAATCCCCTTCGCATGCGGAAAATCAAAATCCCGAAAAAAGACCTTTTGACCGCGATCGGCATGGGCACCCGGTATATCTTTTCTTTGTACCGAATTTACAAGGACTACCCGAAAGAGATGCAGAAACAGAGCGGAGAAACTCTTGTGGAGACAGCCCGCAGGGAAGGATTTTCACGCCATGGACGGTAGAAACGGCCGCCCCCATATTGTGGACACCATCCGGGATGAGACCGCGGCTCTTTTGGACCGGACCGCCGTGACAAGAGGCAACCGGAGCGTCACCTACGCAGAACTTCTGGCCGAGGTGGACCGAACCCGGGATCTTCTGGTCACACAGTACGGCATTGAAAAACACAGCCGCACCGCCCTGTTGTACGAGGACTCCATCGAGTACATCATCCTGGCCTTGGCCGTACTCGACGCAGGTGCGGTCATGGTTCCCATTTCTCCTTCGCTCTCCCTCATGGAGTTTGACGCGCTTCTCGAGCGGATCCGGATCAACCACGTGATCTCGGACCGGTCCCTTGACACCCTTTCCCGGACAGGGGAAATTGCAGATACCGCAATGGTTTATACGGTGGATCCCGATATCCAACTGTTTGACGACCCGGACATGGCAGACCCCGCCTTTATCCGGTTTTCTTCCGGCACCACGGGCGCCAGCAAAGGGGTGCTTCTGACCCATCCGGCCATCATCGACCGCACCGACGCGGCAGACGAACGGCTCCGAATTACCGCCGACGACACAGTGGCCTGGTTTCTGTCCATGAGTTACCATTTCGTGGTGACCATTCTGCTTTTCCTCCGGCGGGGCGCCCACATCGTCCTCTGTGGAGACGAGTTTCCCAAAGGTGCGGCAAAAGCGTTTCAGAAACATCCGCCCACGTTTATGTACGCCTCCCCTTTCCACTTTTCTTTTTTGACACAATCGGACGGATTCTCAGCCGAAATGCTTAAAAATGTCCGGCTGGCGGTCTCCACGGCAGTAGCGCTGGACCGGACAACTGCAGACGCATTCAAAAACAAGTTCCGGATCGGCCTGAGTCAGGCATACGGAATCATAGAAGTGGGGCTTCCCTTTATCAACGACCGCACGGATGACGAATACATCGATTCCGTGGGCAAAATTCTTCCTTCCTACCGGCTCCTGCTTGAAGACAAAGATGAGAACGGAAGGGGCAGAATTCTGCTCAAGGGCAAGGGGATGTTTGACGCGTACGTCTCCCCGTTTCAAAAACGGCCCGAATGGTTCGACACAGGTGACATCGGAGAACTCCGAAACGGATATCTCTTCATCCGCGGCCGGAAAAAAAACGTGATCAATTTCAACGGCATGAAAATCTTTCCCGAAGAGGTGGAAACCGCAATTTCCGATTTCGGGGGAATACGGGAAGTCCGGGTGTCCCCCCGGCCCCACCGGCTGTACGGACAGCTTCCCGTGGCCGAGTATACCACGGCCGACGATGGGGACCGGATCGATACCGCAGAGCTGAGGCGGTTTCTGAGAACCCGGCTTGACATCTACAAAATCCCCAAGGAATTCATCCATACAAATCATATCCCGAAAACTGCCAGCGGAAAAATCAAACGATGGGAACACGGAGAACACAATTTGTAATGGAACCTTTTGCTCAATCAAACCCATACGGCCTGATTACGGATTTTCCGGCCAAACGGTACGCTTATCTCCAGGCGGCGGGGCGGGAAGAGACAGCCGCCGAACAGGCCCGCTTGCTGAGGGAACATCTGGCCTATGCCGCATCCTCGAGTCCGTTTTACCGGGAACAATTCCGGGAAGCCGGGTTCGACCCGGGCGCGGTCACACGCGTGGAGGATATCCAAAGCCTTCCGTTCACGGAAAAATCGGATATCACAGGAGGAAACAGGTTTTATGCAGCACCGTCCGAACGGATCACGGACATCTGCCTGACATCGGCCACCACCGGCACACACCCCACGGTGATCCCCCAGACCGCGTCAGATCTGGCACGCCTTGCGTTCAATGAAGAGCTGGCCTTTGACATGGCCGGTATCAAGAATACCGACACGGTGCTGATATGTGCGGCCGTGGACAAGTGTTTCATGGCCGGCCTGGCATACTTCCTGGGACTTCAGAAACTCGGCGCCACAGCCGTCCGGGCAGGATCCTCCGATGCAGCCCATATCTGGGAACTGTCAAAAGTCACCGGCGCCACCGCCATCGTGGGGGTACCCTCCCTGATGCACCGGATCGGCACCTTTGCAGTTGAAAACGGGGAAAACCCTGCCGAATCCGCGGTTCAGAAGCTCATCGCCATCGGGGAACCCACAAGGGACAAAGATCTGAATCTTCTGCCCGTATCAGGGGCGCTGGAAGCCATGTGGTCGGCCCGGATCTTTTCCACCTACGCATCCACGGAACTCGCCACCACGTTCTGCGAGTGTGAACACCGGCAGGGCGGACATCTGAGGCCGGAACTGAACGTGATCGAGATTGTGGACGAAAACGGGCAGCCTGCAGCCGACGGCACACCCGGGGAAGTGGTGACAACGCCGCTGGGCGTCACAGGCATGCCCCTTGTCCGGTTCCGGACCAACGATATCTCGTATATCATCAGCGAGCCCTGCGGATGCGGCCGCACCACCCGGCGGCTGGCCCCGGTCATGGGCCGGAAAAACCAGATGCTCAAATACAAGGGCACCACGGTCTTTCCCAACTCGATCATCAACGCCCTGGAAGGAGATCCCCGCTTCCACACCGGGTATGTGGAAGCCTGCAGACACCCGGACGGCACGGACCGGCTGATCCTGTACGCATCCCTTTCAGATCCTTCGGCCGGATCAGGCTGGATCAGGGAAACCCTGCGCGCCCGGGTACGCGTCGTCCCGGAAATCAATCTGATCTCCCGGCAGGAGGCGGACAACCGGGTGTACCAGTTCCGGAAAAAGAGAAAACGAATCATCTTTTTTGATAAAAGAGAATAACAACGATGCACGCAAATTTCCGTCAGAGGCATCAGGCGATCCGGTGTAACGTGAAGCGGATTCAAATGCCGGTCGGTTACCGGGCACACGACGTGACCGGTTCCGGCA
>CAYFVA010000115.1:0-7139 GCA_964346265.1 uncultured Desulfobacterales bacterium | reverse complement strand
GATCCTTTCTTTTGTAATGAATGTTCAACCCAGGTTCTAAATATTCTTCAACCGCTTTTGTAATGCTTGATCTCTCTTTTTTATCAAGCTCGTGATCAGCTACATATTCAATGATAAAAGTATCTTTTTTATTTTGAATGACCTTTATCTCCTTGACAGATCCACTATCTTCAATAACTGATTTAGTAACATAGTAAAAAGTCAAAGCCGGAACTCGCTTACCGCTAGGCAAAAATGCGAATTCGTTCGTTCTTCCTGTTAATTTCTTTAATCGGGGAATCCCGTTTTTTGTTATTTGATCGATAATACCTTCTTTACTATCCATAAAAATTTAGAATCTTATTGATAATTCGTAAAAGACCATCATTTCTTGTCTCAAATGTCAATACATATAGCAACGCAAAATGACAAGAGATGCACGTAAGCATTTCCAATACATTTTAGAAATTCAAGCTCAAATTGCAAACCTTAATATATAAAAAAATATTGACAAAAAAAACCTATAAAGTTTTATTTGTAATTAAAATCTTTTTGATAATATGTTACTATTTAATGTACAAAACAAAAAATGTCATATTATTCCAAAGACGGGACCATATTCGACAGAATCCACCTGAAAGTATAAACGAACTGCCCATTGAGGAGGTAAAATGAAAGGTAATTATATTGAAAGAGACCGGTACATCGATCAAATAGTCCCGTTTATCAACAAGGAAATTATTAAAGTTCTGGTCGGGCAGAGACGTGTAGGCAAAAGCGTTATGCTGCTGCAGCTTATGGATTACATCAAACATGCGGATGACCGCCATCAGATCATCTATATCAACAAAGAATTGAACGAATTCAATTTTATCGAGGATGCCGCCGGTTTGATCGAACATGTTAAACAGCTCACCGAAAAGAATTGCAACACATATCTCTTTATCGATGAAATTCAGGAAATCCGGGATTTTGAAACAGCTATCCGAAGCCTTCATGCAGAAGGGGGATATGACATATACTGCACAGGAAGCAATGCACAGCTTTTGTCCGGTGAAATCGCCACTCGCCTTGCCGGGCGGTATATGGAATTTGAAATATTTTGCTTGTCGTACAACGAGTTTTTACAGTTTCACGGGCTTGAAGACACGCAAAACGCACTGATCAAGTATATTAAATACGGAGGTCTTCCATTTCTGATCCATCTCGAGCTTGAAGACCATATCATATACGATTATCTTGGCAATATTTACAAAGCGATTTTGTACAAGGATATCATCGCCCGGCATCACGTAAGGAACACGGCTTTTCTGGAACGGCTGGCGGAGTATCTCGCCGACAATACCGGCAGCCTTGTCTCCGCCAAAAAGATCAGTGATTTTTTAAAATCCCAGCAAACCAATATATCCCCGAACGTGGTACTGAACTATCTTACGTACCTTTGCAATGCCTATTTTGTTTTCAAGGTTCCCAGGGCCGATATACAGGGGAAAAAAATCTTCGAGATAGGGGAAAAATTCTACTTTCAGGATCTTGGGCTCAGGCATGTGATCACCGGCTATGAACAACGGGATATCAACAAAATCATTGAAAATATCATATATCTTCATCTCAGGATATACGGATATACGGTGCATACGGGTCGGCTCAAAGACAAAGAGGTGGATTTCGTCTGTACCAGGAAAAACGAAACCTTGTACATCCAAGCAGCCTATCAAATACCGGACCAAAAGGTTCATGAAAGGGAATTCGGTAACCTGTTGGCGATCCGGGACAACCACCCCAAGATGGTGGTTTCAATGGACGAGATGGCGGCGGATGGGTACAAAGGCATCCGGCATATGCATCTGAGAGAATTTTTACATTCCATTGCATAAAGGGCTTATACGACTTTCGCATCCCTGGAAGATCGACCCGGTTTTCGATTTGACTTTTCAGGCATGGGGTTGTATAAATGAATTTCGTAAAGGGTTCTTTTCAAATACGAACCCACCCATATTTTCCAAAGTTACAACCGGAAACGCACCTTTTCAGCGGACCGAAACACAAAAACCAGGAGGTGGACATGAACACGGCAACAAAAGTCTTTTTGTTTATGATGGTGGCGGTATTTCTCTGTTTTTCAGCCACAGCCGGTTTTTCAAAAGAGGGCAAGGAGGAAGAAGACGAGGGCATGATTTCGTACCCGGACCGGATCGTACTGAGTGTCCCGGAGGACCAGGAAGCACGAAAAGCCGAGGTTGAGTTTCCCCACCAGGACCACATCATGCGGTTCGGCTGCTCCGAATGCCACCATGAGTGGGACCACACGGAAATGGACCGGCCGGAAGCCTGTGTCAGCTGTCACGACAATTTCGATGACCGGAAAGAGGTCGAGAGTTACTACAATGCTTTCCACAACCGGGACAGCACCCACAGCTGCATCGGCTGCCACGGACAGATGACGGATGAAACAGCCGAAGTCAATCCGCCCAAAAGATGCTCGGACTGCCATCCGAGACCGGAAAGAGAGTGATCAGACAAACCAGGCCGGGAACATGATGAATACCCGGCCTGGTTCCCCCGTAAAAGAGTTTTTACAGAGATTTGTAAAAGCTTCAGCAGTTCGGCTTTTCTGAAAGACTTTCCCGGCCGGCGGCATGTTACGACCCTTGCCGGCGGTTCGCTCAACGGACCGCAGTCAGAATTTTTTCCGCTTTCCACCCGTTTTTCGGATGTTCTTTGTCCGCAGGCAAAGACAAATAAACCCTTTGCCCGTCTCTATACTTTTCATAGAGAACATAACTGGAGCGATCGTCAAGCGGCACAACCCGCAAGCTCTGTGTCAGCAAAGGAAGATCATCTGCAACGTTTCTGAGAAATTCCCCTCTTTTTGAATATTCCGCATAACTGTTCGGTCCGTTGCGGACATATCGATGTCCGGTGCGGGTATCAATGTACGCCTTGGCCACACACCGGGAATTTTCACTGGTATACGGATGGTACGCCAGCCTTGCGTTGTACATATTTTCAAAAACCTGATGGGCGTCCTCCAGATGTACGAACGCATTCATCCGTGCAATCCGGTTCACGATCATTTCCCTGTTTTTGCGCAGAAACGATTCTCTATCCTTGTAATCCATACGGCTTCCCTGTCCGGCATTTTCAAGCCCGGTCATGGAAGAATAGTAGGAAAGAATTCCTTCATATGCCGCAGCAGATGCATCAAGTCCCTCCCTGTCTTCTCCTGACACGGGAGCGGCCATAAAAAACAGGACAAGCAGAACTCCCATTAAACAATTGATTGTAACACCACTTTTTTTCATGATTTCCCCCTCTTTTTGTTGCGTTGTTCTAAAGAAAACAGTCTTTCCGGAAAAATTCGCCTGAAGTCCGGAGCTGCTGTTTATGCCATTGTAAAATATCAGACGGGGAATAACGGATAACTAACCAATTCATTTTTTTTTAGAATTTATCAGCAACTTGATTGTGAAGAACAATAGAAAGGCGAAAACCCGGACTTATTGGAACTGCTTGCGTATGTTTTTGTACACTCTTGTAATTTCATGGCCCGGTCCAAGACCGAAAAGGGCGAAAAGCAGTTTTTTGTATTTTCTGAAAACAGTAACCGCTTCCACAAAACGCCCTTCCTGCTCACAGCAACACATGATATGCTTGTAAAAATCCTCTTTAACCGGGTCGATTTCAACCCCCCGGCGAAACATGGATTCCGCTTGCCCCCACATGCCTTTTTCTTCAAAAAGACCGCCTGTCTCTTCCACGGATCTCAAAAATGCCCGCTCCAGATTTTCCTGGAATGAAATCCCCTGAGAATCCACGTCTCCGGCAAGAAAAGGGCCTTTATACAGGTCAAAAACCATCTCCAGGAACATCGCAGCGCGTTCCGGATCGCCCCGGCGATGAAATTTTTGCGCTTTTGCGAGCAACTCCTTTACAACAAACACATCAACCCACACAATGGTTCGATCAATGGACACCTTGCCTCCGGTCAGCTGCAGTGCTCTTTTGACGCCGAGAAGTTTTCTGAGCCTGTGAAGAGCCATATTAAAAGCATTGTGGGCATCATCACCGTCCAGGTCCGGCCAGAGTTCATCCTGAAGACTGGTTTCAGGAACCTGGTCCCCGCCCATGATGATAAGGGTCTGCAAAAGATGCAAAGGGCGTTTTTGAACCTTCCCTTTGAAGGTAATCCTGTCGTCATGACGAAAAATTTCGAACGTTCCGAGCGTATAAATCCGCAAAGGCCAGGGCCATTTCTCAGGCGGGTTTGAAGCGGGAGGCTTCAATTCTCTTTGCTTGATCAGGGAACGCACATAGTCGGTTTCCACATCATACGCAAGTGCAACAGCGCAAAGTTTCGCCATTCGAAGGGAGTCCCAGAACAAAACATTCATATACCCGTACTTTTTGCCCAATGAAAAGGCCTGCTGCAAAAAATCAACTGTTGCCTCTTTATCATTTTCTTCAAAAGAGAATTCCGCCCGGACAAGTTTGCATGCGAATTCGGTCTGGCAATCAGGAACTTTCCTGCAGTAATCCATGGCTTTAATAAGAAAATTCTCCGCCTCTGCCCGAGCACCTTGCATATGATATACAATGGACCGGCAGAGAAAAGTCGATGCATACTGCTGCACGGATCCGGCCTTGAAAACATTCCGTAAGGCTTGTTCAGCGTAAAACTCGGCCCGGGGGCCGTCGTTTTTGAGCATGGCAGCCCAGGCCCTGACAACAAAATAGAGAGCGCGCCCCCACGCACCGGACTTTTCAGATAACGATTCCATTTGACGTACCATATCATCCGCCCGGGAAAGGTCTTGCCGGGAAAGCTTTGCAGCGGTCAGATGAGCTTTGGCGAACAGCATCATGTGCGTCACCCCGGTATCTCCTGCTGTTGATGATATTCGGTTGTAATACATTTGACTATTGATAAAATCCGCTCTGAGCCAGCTCTGATACAGGGCAACGGTTTCAAAGACCGTAAACGTTAAGGGTGTGACGTTCTCACGGGTGACTTTTGAGTCATATTCCTGAATATAAGTAAGCGCTTCAGAAAGATTCCCCGCAGTTGCGGCATTCCACATCAGAAACCCTGCAACCTGAACCCGTAGATCCAGAGGAACATCCCATGCCAAAATTTTCTCCCCCATTTCTTTCCAATAGAGATAATCCGGGTGGGCGGGGTTTCTGAAACTCAAAGCATGGAGCATGCTCACCACAACAACAACGTTCTGTTCATCCGAAAGTTTCTCCATATTGGTCTTTTCCGTAATAATCCGCTCAATCAGCGGATCCAGAACTCGGAATGAGCGGAACATAAATATACTGCAACTGATCAGCCCGGACAAAGACATCAGTATACCCGCAGGATTGGTTTGCGATTCAAACAGCTCCAGTGCCTTGTCAAACAGTGGTTTTGTTTCAGATGCCTTGACCGGCAAAAAGCACATCCCTGTCCAGTACAAAAGCCAGGGATCCGCATTTCCGGTGTGCACGGGAATACTGGCGATCCAGTTTTCAAGGGTTTTATGCCGATTCTGGAACAAAAGTCCAAAGGCCCTGTCCCGTACCATTCGGGACATACTTCCGGCATCATCGAGTTCACGGTACAAGGAAAACGCACTTTCAATAAAGCCCCGGGTTTCCAGAATCCGAGCCGCTTTACGCTTGTACTCCTCCAACTCCCGATCGTCAAAAAGATGTTCCGCTTTGTACAAAAGAAACTCGCGGAAAAGCTGATGATAATGGTAAGTCAGTCTTTCCCCGATTCGTCGTTCGATGAAAAACTGATGATGATTCAAATATTCCAGAATCTTTTCAGAACTGTTGTCTCCGGTGAGCTCCTTTGTCATGGAAACCGTCATAAACGGGAGTATCGCGGAAATCATCAGAAATTTCTGAACGGATGTATCGATCTTTTCAAACAGCTCCCCTGCAAAATAGTCAAACACGGCCAAAGGAGTAAATCGATCCAGGTATCCTGCATCAATTTCCCGGATATCCGATCTTTTCACCATGAGCATAAGACCGGCTATCCATCCGCCGGTTTTTTCATGCAAAATCCGGGGCAAATCCTCAATAGATCTTTCCAGACCTAACAGCTTTAAAAACTCCTCCGTTTCGTTCCGGGTAAACCGTATCAACCGCCAATCCACGATTTCCAGATCGCCGCCGGCTCTTGCAGCAGCCAGAGGGGCGGGCGGGACATCCCTGCTCAGGATCAGGATCCGGATATCTTGCGGGATCACTTTCTGACATGATTTCATAAGGTGATGAAACTCGGATTCAGGAAGTACTTCCTGGTAATTGTCCAGCACAAGCACAGCGCCGGAGGGCATCCGGTAAAAAAGGGCCTCAAAATACCTTTTGGCATAAAGGGCCATATCCTGAAAATTTTCCATGCCGAAACGCGGCCGAGTGGTAGCAAACTCAGGATAAATTTTACAGGCGATTTCCGTCAGGCAGGAAAAAAAAGCGACCGGATCCGAATCCTCTTGCTCCAGATGATACCAGATGCAATCCAGATTCCCGGCCTCAACATACCCGCTCACCAGCGAGGTCTTGCCGGCCCCCGGAGGAGCGGCCACCCAGGTAAAAGACACTTTCCGGGTTTTGTCCAGAATACGGTACAGCCGCTCTCTGTGCAGGAGGAGGCGGGGTACCGGCTTCACACCCTTGGCCGCACATGCCGGCTGAGCTGTAGATTTCAAATGATGCATACACGCACCCTTTCTTATCAGCGCATAACAAGGGAGGAACAGTCTCCGCTGCAACCGATCATGTTATACAGGCTCCCGGCACCTCCTTGCCTTCCGGGACGGTGCTGCTCTATTTGGAATATGGATATGTCGGAGTAAAAAACGTTCAACTGCTGAAACCATCTGCCTGAATTTAATAGTAAAATGCTTGATTAGAGGTGTCAATACAAAATATCGAACCGCCGGATCGGCGTCATTTGTTTCCCGGATTTCTCCGGTGTTCCGGGCAAATGGCAGCCACACACCTGCCCGAATGATTCCTGTTTATATATGGACAGCGCGCAGAAGAGTCTTTTTCGTATCACCGGAAATCGTCAGCCATAGCCCTTCCGCCCCGGAAGCCGGGAACAGGGATTACATCAAACGGGTTACCATGGGGGCTGCGACTTCTTCCGCTTTTTCCCG
>CAYFVA010000114.1:0-7192 GCA_964346265.1 uncultured Desulfobacterales bacterium | reverse complement strand
CGTAGATGCAGATTTCGTTGGCTCCCTGCCGGGTGTAGCCGAACTTGTTTTCCAGGTTGGAAATCAGGAATTTCACATCGCTTTTGAGCCGGTTGTCATAGGTTTTGAAGTCTTCGGTATCAAAATCCTTGATGGCTCTCCTGAAATTCTGGTTTTCCACGAACGGGTCCAGCACCCGTTTCTTCAAATTGTGGACATACCGTTCATGCAAGGATTCGAACAGTTTTGTCTGCTCGATACCCTTTTCTTCCACCAGCATTTCCTGGCTGAGGGTATGGGTGGTATACTCGTTCAGCACATCAGCCCTCAGTTCTTCTCTTCTGCCGTACCCCACGTTGCCGGAAAGCAGCCGGTTTTCAATACTCTCCAGAAATTCTTCCGTGACATACAGCGTTTCATTGGTGAAAAAGCAGTCTGCATACGAATTGATTTCAAAATTCACCGCAGTGATATAATGCTTGATATCCTTTGCGATCTGCTCTTCGTTATAGTAGTACAGCGCCTCTTTCACCTGCTGCAGCACCTGGTATTCATACATCCGCAGGAGTGCTGTCAGAAAACCTTCCGGCACCATCTGCCGGAATTCTGCGGAAATATGCTTGAAGAAAAAACACAGATCCGGTGTGGTGATCAGCCGGTCCTCCCTTGCGTATCTTGAATAGAAATTGCCGAAGATCCGGATCGCGTCTCTGCCTGAAAACCCCTGACTGCCCTCGCTTTCCGATTCGGCAACGATCCGGCGCCACATTTTGGCGTTCAACGCCTTCCGGTCCTCGTCCTCCAGCCACTCCGGAATTTCACCTGCGTAAATCGCCATTTTCAGGAGAATCAGGTTGCTGTCGCAATAGTTCCGGTATTTCTCCGGATCTTTGATCCAGTCCTCGAGTGCGCCGGATTTTTCCGCAACCCGCGAGCTTATGATGATTTTGGCGAAATTGTCCAGCACCATGGGCAGAAAACTTTCATCGATATGTTTCCCGAATATGGCCCGGTAAATGTTCACCTCGGTATTCACATCCAGGACATACGGAATGTTGATGTACTGAATCCGGTCGGTAAAAGAGGGAAGCTCTTTGACATGCTTTTTGTCCTCGGGATTCATCAGGGCGAAAAACAGGGAATTGACCTTTTCTTCGGTTTCTCCGACCTTGTGCACTCCTTCGCTGATGATGTTGTGAAGTTCGACCATCCGCTCGGTGTTGTACGACTTGATATCCATCAATGCATAGATCCCGTTGTTCACCTTGGCAAACCGGGAGTAGATGTAGTGAATGATGTTGGAGTCCTGGAACAGGTGGTTGATTCGCTTCTGCAGCATCTCGTTGGTGTAAAATTCCTGTTTGATTGGTTTGTCTCCCGGATTGAACACACTGATGCCGTTTCCCAGGCGCCGGTTGAAAAAATAGGGTCTTGCATGGATCATTTCAAAGACTTCAGCCGGGTTGCCCAGTCTCGCCAGAAGGGACTGGTAAATCGAGGAACACACGGTGCAGGGTTCTTCCGTGAAAACCCATTCGTACTCCTTTTCCGTAAAAAGTTTGTACTTGAACTCGTCATTACCGATCAGCTCGTCGAGTATGGATCTTCTCTGCTCCTTGGGTATCAGGACAAACGGGTTGTCATGGGACATGCAGGGGATTTCGATATAATCCTTTTCAAGTCCTTCCATGGAGTTTTCATTGCTCTCGTCCGCCGTATGGACCCCGGTACTTTCAATAAAGTGCATGAAATTTTCAAACGCGGAGATGGTATTGATCTTTTCATGACCCCAGAGCTTTTTTACGTCCAGGCGCCAGATGATTTCATACCGCATTCCCTCTTCGGTGTTGGCATACTGCTCGAATTTGCGCAAAAGGTTGTTGATAAAGGTGCTTTTGCCGCACCCGTGGGGCCCGTAAAAAATGTAGATTTTGTTCTGCTGGGACCCCTGCCGGAGCGTATCCATCTGTTTCATCAGTCGGTTGGCAAACAGCATGTCCGGGAAATAGGGGTTTTCCGATCCCTCCACAAACAGCCGGCTGCAGTCGTAGGTGGTAAAATCCTGAAGTTCAGGGTCTTCGGAAATCGGGGTATCCACCTCTTCCACATGGGTGGTGATCATATCGTGGAACACCTGGAAAATGTTACGCAGTATTTTGGACGGATTGTTCTGGAGAACATTCAGAAACTCTTTAAACGGCACCGGCTTGTACCGTTTGTGATCCGTAATTTCCTGGTTTAAAAGATCAAGTGCCTGGTCTATGGGGGAATACTCTTCCATATCCATATGTCGTTTATATCTCCCTTTTTTGCAAAGTGCGGTCTTTCATTACATAGAGCATTTTTTTCCATTCAACCGTTTTTTCCTTTTGACCCTGCTGCCGTGCATAGGAGGGATCCCAGAAATTCATGTGCCTTTCCTCCATTTTCGCCTCTTGTACCGGCTCATGGGTCTCAAGTTTCACAGGACCGCCCCACAGGTATTCAATTCCGATCATGGTATTTTCGATATAATCTTTCTTCAGCGGTTTGTTCTCGAACTTGTGGACAAGATACAACTCACCCTTCTTTGTCTTTTCGGTATCCACGTGAATACTCGGTGGATGATACAGCGTGTTGATGATCATCTGTTTGTAATCTTCCGCTCTCCTGGATTTCACGTAGAACTCCCAGGTCATTTTCCGCCGGTTCAGCCTTCTCCCGGAGACAAAAAGATTGTTTTGGGATACGAACTCCTGGTCAATGAACCGGTTGATAAAAGAAAAATCACACAAATCCTCCCTTACCTTGAATATATAGTCGATGCCCGTTCCTTTCTGCTGGTCGAACTTCTTTTTTCCCACCTGGTCTTTCAAAAGAAAGTAGTCCAGGGAATAACACCCCTTGTCCTCCATGTCCCGGATATGATCAAAAAGCCGCATGCCGATGGCATACGGATTAAGTCCCACCTTCGGCATGCTGGTAACCGAAGCGTTCACCTTGGCATAGTCGGTCTCGTGCCCCTTGATTCTCTCATCATTCATGAACAGTTTTTCATGCCAGAAACTGGCCCACCCTTCGTTCATGATTTTGGTCCGGATCTGGGGCTGAAGGAACAGGGACGTATCCTTGACGATCTCCATCACCGACTTCATCCACGTGTTCTCATCTTCGCGCAGAAATGGAGAATACGCCATGATGTAATCGATCACATCCGTATACGTCTTCTCTTTTTCTTTCCGCTTTTTTTTGAAAAACTCGCTGAACTCGGGATACTTGACATAAACCTCCGCGAGAAAGGATTCGTCCGTAAATGAAGGATCCTCCTTTCGAAGAGTGTTGTACCGCTCGATCTCTTTGAGATACTCATTCGGTGTCACCTTTTTTTCCTGCTGCAGAAACGTGTCAAAGTAGTAGTCCACTTTGTCCACCTTGTTCCCGGCCTCCTCGTTGATCCGGTCACTCACTTGCCTGTGATATCCAACCAGATTGTCAATGCACCGGGTGAACTCAATGATGTAATCCACCCACCTGCCCTTTTCCGCCCGGTACCTTGCAATCACCCGCTTGTCGGAAAGGGCCTTGCCGGCAAAATCAGAATCCCAGGTATGCCGGAAAAACAGGTTGTTCTGGAAAAAGTCGATGTGCGCAAGCACATGGTAAAAGATCATGACGTTGAGCCAGTCCGGGTTGTTGTCATTGTAGTAAGAAATGGCCGGGCGGGTATTGATCACCGTTTCAAACGGGTTGTCCGGATACAGTTCATATCTTCCCTTTCCCGAAATCACCCGGACATCATGGACCCAGTAGTCATACAGGGTGGGAATCATGGCCTTGGGGCCGAGTTCGATCATATCCCGGTTGGTCACGATGTACTCCAGGGTCTCGTCGTCAAAAGACAGACCCTGGTCCCGGGCCCGCTCCTTGCAGCCCTCCATGATCCCTTTCACATGCTGATCAACAAGTTCCATTTGTTTTTCATTCCCGCTTTGTTACAAAATCAGATTCTTGATTCCCTGGATGATCCGTGTATCGTCTGCATCCTCTTTCATCACGTCCATTTTGATATAGTCTTTCCGGCTGGTTAACAGCCCGGAATTTTTGATATACTTTTCCACCTCGGTCTGGTTTCCGCCTGTGTATCCATGTTCGACGATGGTAACACCGATCCGGGATACGTATTCGAGCATTTTTTCAAGCTCTGCCAGGGGCTCTTTTCCTTCCCTGTCCCAGTCATCCCCGTCCGTGCCATGGAACACATAAATGTTGTAATCCTTTGAAAGGTTTTCCGCCTCCACGATTTCGTTCACTTTCCGGTAAGCGGAAACCACTTTCGTGCCTCCGGCCACCTTGTAGGAATAGTACTTATAAAAATCATCCACCTCTTTGGCCTCGGTGTCATGCAGGACAAACCTTGTCTCCACCTGCCGCTCGTACTGGTACAGAAGCCAGGAATAGAGCATGACATGCTGGGAGACCACCACCTGGGTGGTTTTGCCTCCCATGGAACCGGAATAGTCCCGCAGGAAAAACACCACTGCCTGGGATTCGTAATCCTTTTCCCTGGACATGATTCTATAGACAAGATCATCCGGTGAAATCAGTAGTTGTTTCGGGTCGATTTCCGCATCCTCTTTGATGACGCCGAGCCCGATGTTGGTCTGTACAATCCGTTTCAGCGTGGACTTTTTGTCCAGGACCTGGCCGACGCCCCTGTGCTTGTCCGTGAGATCGTAAATATATCTGGCCAGAACCCGTTTTTTCCCCTTGTCCTTGAGGTTGGGCAGTTCAAAATCCTCTGAAAGGGTTTTGCCGAGTTCATACGCGTTGGCTTCGAACTCGTGCTCGCCTCCGGACCCTTCCCCCGGGCCTTCTCCGTCACCGTCTTCACCTTCGCCCTCCTCGTCCGGACGCACCGGGGCTTCTCCTATGACATCCCCCTCTTCTCCTTCTCCGGAGCCGCCCGTGGGTTCGGCTTCTCCCTCCTGTGGATCGAACTCGGGTTCGTCATGGACAAACTTTTCCTCCACCGTGGTCGGCACCACAACAATCCGGTCCTTCCCCCCCTGGCCCGGTTTTACGATTCTGCCGATCCGGATTTTCCGTTTGAAACCGTCCTCTTCTCGTTTCCGGTCCCGTTCCAGAAGTTCATCAAGGGTGATCATATTACTTGTCATCCTCCTGGCTGCAGAAGTATTCGATTGTTTTCTGGGCACATGTCCGGCAGTAATCGAGTTTGTTCATCATGGTACTGACCATCCGGTCGTACAATTGCTGGTTCTCCTCGTTGGTCCGGTTGGCAAGGGCGCCGATCAGGCTTCCGGCCCCTGCAATGTCGGACTTGAGCCTCACGTCGGTGATGGCCTTGACAAGCTCGAGATTGTCCATGAAATCATAGTTGGGATCCACGGAAATTTTCTGGCCGTAGATCTTTCTCACTGAATTCCGGAACGAATTTTTCTGCTCGTCCGTTTTAAGACCCAGGCGCTCTTCCACGTTCTTGATATACCGCTCGTCTATCTTGATGGCTTTGAGTTCCCCGGTCTGCGGGTCCTTGTACTTCCACATCATGTCCGGGCCCAGATTCTCCGCATCAATGCCTATGATCATGTTCACATAGTTCATCACATCCTTTTTGATGGCCAGCGGCTCATCCATGTACGCATTGAACATTTCCGTGAGCACCCGTTCCCGGTAAAGGCCCCGGGCGGTTTTCAGATCTTCCAGGAACTTGGTGCGGTCCCCGGGCTCGTTCACATAGTCTAAGACCACCTTCTCCAGGGCCTTGAAGATGTCCAAAGCGAACATGCACTGTCCTTCATTGGTCTCGGAGCTCTCCAGAAGGAGCTGCACGGCCCGGCCCAGGTTTCGCTGCCCCAGCCCTTTCTGACCGAACCGCCTGGTGATGTCGGTCTGCTGGTTCAAAGAATCGATGAGTTCGGCAAGGGTTTTCAGGCTCTTCTCGCCGGCCACTTCACCTGCGGCAAGTTTCATGGTTTCCACCGGGGTCAGCTTCTCGGACCTCGGCAGCCGGGTCAGGATCACGCCCACGGATGCTGCGTAGTTGAGGTTCGGATCCTGGTGCAGGGTCTCCCGGTCCAGGGTGGTTTTGATATCGCCTCCGATGGCATACTCGGTCAGTGTCTTCTGGAGTTTGTAATCGGTGTTATGGGCCACATAGCATATCCGGCACCGATCCACGATGGGCGCCTCTTCTCTTTCGGCAAGAAAGGCATCGAATTCGGAATTGTTGCTGGTGGCGATGATCAGCGTATCAATGGGCCATTTGAAACCGTCGATCTCGATGGTCCGGTCCTGAATAACGCCGAGGTAGACCTGGACCAGGTCCTTCTTGTTCTTGTATATTTCGTCGCTGAAATGAATTCCGCCTCCGGCCACCCGGGCAAGCGCCCCTCTTCTCAGATCGAACCGGTACGGATTGTTGGTATCGGTGATATGCAGAAGACGCTGGATTGATTCCTCGCCCTGGAGGTCCACCGCGGACGAGGTGATCTTGTCCTTGGCCGGATACTTGCCTGTCACCGTACCCAGGCTTTCCACCAGGGGAACCGGGGCCACTTCGATATGGTCCAGCATTTTGTCCGGATCGTTGTCACAGTATTCCCGTATCCGCTCCCAGATGTATGCGGAACAGGCCCCCAGGGGCCGGTATTTTTCGTAAATCGTATCCAGTTCCCTGTCTGTAAACTCGAACGTTTTTGCCAGGTATTCTTTGGACTGCTCAGGGGTTTCCATAAGGCTCATGGCCAGAACCATCGGGTCCTCGTAGGTCTGGGATTCCACCGTGGAAATTTTCCCGAATCCCCCCAGTTTATCCAGCCCGTTGAACCGGAAGGTGTACTTCCGGTTGCCCGGTTTTGAAAGAAACTCCCGGTACCGATCGCACAGGTATTCCACAAAAAACGTTTTGCCGTTCCCCGGCTCCCCCACCAGGACAAACGCCATCTCCCTGGAAGAGCCGCCTTCGGATGCATCCTTTACAAACGATACGAAACTGTTGATTTCGTCGTACATTCCCACAAGGTGCTTTTTCCCTTTGCTGAAAAGATCGAACTGATACGTGGTTCTGCCTTTCACCGTGATCTTTTGGACGCCCGCTTCAAGAATCATCCGGGCAACTCCCTGGAAACAATCTTCAAAGGCCCGTTTGCCTTTTTTCACAGAATCGATGTGGTGAAACAGAGAATTTTCTTCGCTCATTTTACCCTCCTTG
>CAYFVA010000113.1:0-7312 GCA_964346265.1 uncultured Desulfobacterales bacterium | reverse complement strand
CGGGAAGCTCTTGAACTGAGGGACAACTCGGAAGCGAGATATCTGGGCAAGGGGGTTCTGAACGCCGTTGCCAATATCAACGAGGTGATCGCACCGGAGCTGATCGGGTATGATGCAATGGACCAGGCCGGCCTGGACCGGACCATGATCGACATTGACGGCACGGACAACAAGTCCAGGCTCGGGGCCAACGGAATCCTGGGTGTTTCAATGGCAGTGGCAAGAGCTGCTGCCGCAAGTTCCGAGGTTCCGCTTTTCCGCCATCTGGGTGGAATCAATGCAAGGGTGATGCCCGTTCCCATGATGAATATCATCAACGGAGGCGCCCATGCAGGCAACAATCTGGATATCCAGGAGTTCATGATCCTTCCCATCGGCGCGGGCTGTGTCACCGAAGCGGTCCGTATGGGAGCGGAAACCTTCCACCATCTGAAAAAGATTCTCAACAAAGAGGGGCACAGCACAGGTGTCGGGGATGAAGGCGGATTCGCCCCGGATCTTACATCCAATGAACAGGCCATCGAATATATCATCGGTTCCATCGAGGCCGCCGGATACCGGCCCGGCAAAGACATCGGCATTGCCCTGGATGCGGCTGCCAACGAATTTTACAAAGACGGAAAGTACGTACTGGCGTCCGAAGGAAAGGAGCTTTCCGCAGAGGAACTCATTGATTACTATGAAAAATTGATCGGAAAATATCCCCTGTATTCCATCGAGGACGGACTGGCGGAACAGGATTGGGACAACTGGGAGGTGATGACCCGGAGACTGGAAAATTCCGTCCAGATCGTGGGGGATGATATCTTTGTCACCAATCCGGATATTTTCAAGCAGGGGATCCGGCAGAATATCGGCAACTCCATTCTGATTAAACTCAACCAGATCGGCACGGTATCGGAAACCCTGGACACCATCCAGATGGCCAAGGATGCGGGCTATACAACAGTGGTTTCCCACCGGTCCGGGGAGACCGAGGATACCTTTATCGCGGATCTTGCCGTGGGGGTCAACGCAGGACAGATCAAAACCGGTTCCATGTCCAGAAGCGACCGGGTCGCCAAATACAACCAGCTGATCCGGATCGAGGAAAAACTCGGGGACTGCGCCACTTTTCCGGAAGATCTTTTTATATGATGCAAAAATTTGGAAAAATCCGGGTTCTGCTGCTGATAGGAGCCTTTTCCCTATTTGCGGCCGGTGTGGCCGAAGCGTTTGTTCCGATTCCCCCTCACCTTGTGAAACTTGTGGTAGGGAAAATCAAACGGCCGGCCGGGCTTGAGGTGGAACAGGTCACAACGATGTATGCCGGGACAGATGAGGGAAAAAGGATGCATGAAGTCAAAGAGCACCTCATATACTCCTTTCCCGGGAAATTGAGGCGTGAAACCGTTTCATCCTTTTCCCCGGAAAACCGGATGGTGGGTGTAGTATCCGGCAGCCGGTTCGTGAACATCGTGGACGGAGTCCTTGAATCCACGAGCCGGTCGGTGAGGGATTATTATACGGACATCCTGCTTTTCAGGGATCGCGAACTGCTTGAAGAGCGAGTTGCCGAAACCGGAGTGGATTTTTCCCGCTCTTCGATTCAGCGGTACAACGACAGGATCTGTTTTGTCGTGGGGAAACCGCCGGAAGAGAACGCACCCGGCTCCAGCTTCTGGGTGGATAAGGATTCTCTTTTCCCGGTCCGGTATACGGTGAAAGAGCAGGACCGGTTTGTGGATATCCGGTACAAGGACTGGCAAAAGGTGAGCCGCACCTGGTACCCCATGCGGATTGAAACGTTTCTGGACAAAGAACTTTTTTCCGTTATCGATGCGACATCCTTATCCCTTGAAACCGGATTCGATTCCTCCCTGTTCGATATCGACCGGATCATACAGCAGGCGGAAAAACCGGTAAATGAATAAAAAAACACCAATGTAAGAGAGGAACCATGTCTAAAACCACAAAGTATATTTTCGTCACCGGCGGAGTACTTTCTTCTCTGGGCAAGGGACTGGCATCGGCAGCCATGGGCCTGCTCCTGGAAAGCAGGGGGCTGTCGGTCACCATTCAGAAACTCGATCCGTATATCAACGTGGATCCCGGCACCATGAACCCCTTTCAGCACGGGGAAGTGTTTGTCACGGACGACGGGGCGGAAACCGATCTGGATCTGGGCCACTATGAACGGTTCACCCATGCAAAGCTCGGCAAAAGCAACAACTTCACCACCGGCAAAATTTATCATTCGGTGATCACCAAGGAGCGCAAAGGAGAATACCTCGGCGGCACGGTCCAGGTTATTCCTCATATCACCGATGAGATCAAGCGCAGCATATGCCTTGTGGCCGACGATGCGGATATCGTGATCGTGGAGATCGGGGGGACAATCGGAGATATCGAGTCTCTGCCCTTTCTGGAGGCCATCCGGCAGTTCAAGTATGACGCCGGGGTCAACAACGTGATTTATGTCCACCTGACCCTTGTGCCGTATATCAGGACAGCCGGTGAGATGAAAACCAAGCCCACCCAGCACAGCGTCAAGGAGTTGAGAAGCATTGGTATCCAGCCGGATCTGCTTCTCTGCCGTACGGAAAACTATCTCTCCGCCGAGTTGAAATCCAAGATCGCCCTTTTCTGCAACGTGGATGACGATGCGGTTTTTACTGCCAAGGACGTGGACTGCATTTATGAAGTGCCGCTTGTGTACAACAAGGAAGGACTCGGGGACAAGATTCTCAAAAAGCTCAATATATGGGCCAGAGCCCCCCGGCTGGAAAACTGGGTGGAAATGGTGGAAAAGCTCAAGAATCCCAGAAAAGAGGTCAATATTGCCATTGTCGGGAAATACGTCGACCTGACCGAATCCTACAAGAGTCTCAACGAAGCCCTGGGCCACGGGGGGATTTCCAATGATGCCCGGGTGAATCTCAAGTACGTGGATTCTTCCACTCTCAAAGAGGAAAATTTTGCGGAAAGTTTTAAAGATGTGGACGGAATTCTGGTCCCCGGCGGATTCGGCTCAAGGGGCATTGAAGGAAAGATCCTTGCGGCCCGGTATGCAAGGGAGAACCGGATTCCCTACTTCGGCATCTGTCTTGGGATGCATGTGGCGGTAATCGAGTTTGCAAGGCATGTGGCCGGGATGGAAGACGCCCACAGCGAGGAGTTTGACGCCCACACCCCGTATCCGGTGATTTATCTGATGAAAGAGTGGTACGACGAGCGGAACGACAAAGTGGAAAAACGGGACGAGACATCGGACAAGGGCGGCACCATGCGGCTGGGGGCGTATACCTGTGTGTTCAGGCCGGACACGTTTGCCAAAAACGCCTACAAGAACGACACGGTCTCGGAGCGGCACCGGCATCGGTACGAGTTCAACAACGAGTACTTAGAGCAGCTGGAAGGGGCCGGCCTGACCGTGGGCGGGACATCTCCGGACGGCAGCCTCGTTGAAACCGTTGAAATTACCGATCATCCCTGGTTTGTGGGCTGCCAGTTCCATCCCGAGTTCAAATCAAAACCGGATGATCCCCATCCGCTTTTCCGGGAGTTTGTCAAAGCCTCCTTGAAAAACAGAAAGAAGAAACAATAGCAGATGATGCGCCGGCGGCCCGGGAAAACGGGCCGCCGTTCCGGCATATCCTCAGGAACCGTCCTGTAGTCGGCCCGGAGCGTCGGTGCCGTTTCCGTTGAGTTCGAGTTTCCGGTTGATGATCGCTTCCGAAATTTTTTCCGCGGAATCGCCGAAAAGATCTTCGATTGAAATCAGGTTCAAAAGCTTGTCATCCCAGTCAAAGGTGGCTGACTCCAGTATCAGATCCTTGATCCGGGTGTATTTTCCGCCCAGTGCCTTGATCTTTTTCAGCAGGGAAACTTCCTCTCCTTTTTTGAAGACCACGTTCATCGACAGGATGTATTCGATCCGGTTCGGAGTAAGGGTGGACGGAGAAAGCACCGGCACCACAAGAATGCTTCTGGAATCCTTGCGCCCCTTTCCCAGGTACACGTTCTGTTCTCTTACGATGATGTTTTTGGTTCCTTTCAGCCGGGTGTCTTCTTCCACACGGGAGTAGGCATCCGCAAGTCCGCCGAGTTTCCGGACCACGTCAATGGTGGTTTCGGCAGTGGGTTCTCCCAGAAGGTTCAACCCGGAGATCCGGTATAGAAGGCTTCCGTTGATACGGGAGAGTACTTCCTGGACATTCTTGAGCACCACCACGTTCTGGTTGGTGACCTGGGAGACCAAAACGTCATGGGCGGCAAGTTCATCAAACACAATCCCTTCAAACTTCTCCTTGATCCGGCTGGTGCCCACGGTTACGGTCTTGGCCTGGTGCTTAATGGCGTCAATGGGCCGGGCGGTGGTATTGACGGCGTTGGACAGATTTTCGAAAAAGGTGTTGATCATGTTCACAGGTGTGCCCTTGACATTGAAATCCATCTCGAAATCCGAAACCGGGAGTCTGCCGGTGAGATATTTGGAAAGAAGGGTAATGTTGGATACGTTGTCAAGGCCCATGGCCGCCGGGAAAAGGTTCTCGCGCCTCCTTTTTGAAAACTCGTTGTAAAACAGGGCCACTGATTCTCTGAATTTTTTTTCAAGCAGGACTTCATAGATGTCGTTGCCCATGCTCAGGTACTCATCCAGGATTTCCTTGATTGTATTCCGTCCCGTATACATGAATCTTGAGCTTTCGTTGATGGCAAGGGCGGCGTAGTAGCCCCATATGTGGCCTACAAGGGTGTTGAGCACCGGTGCGAAGTGCTCCTTTGTCCCGGGGATTTTAAATACATGTTCCGCATACAGGTCAAACCGGTTTTCATCCCGGTTCGCGATCACCACAGGGGACGCCTTGTGGGCGCGGAAGATCGCTGTATCTTTTATGATGTCCGCCAGCACGCTCTCCCGTGTGCCGGCGGCACATATGAGGATCAAGGGTTCGGCGGACAGATCGATGTGTTTCTTGTCCTCGGTATAGTCCGATGAAATGGTTTTATAGCAAAGCTCGCTGAGTTTGATTCTAATCTCGTCGGCGGAGGTTTTGTTCGCGCCGCTGCCTACGGTGGCCCAATAATTTTTGGTCACGGCGAGCCGGTCTGCGGAGGCTTTGATCTCCTCTTTCATCAAAAGGATTTCTTCCATTTTTCCCGGAAGGGCGGACAGTTCACTGATCTCTTCGGTGATCGCTTCAGGGGACCGGGTGTCGAGCAGCTCTGCAAGATACAGCCCGAAAATGGCGCCGGCTGCGATCTGGGAATAAAAGGCCTTGGTGGAGGCTACGGACATTTCAATGTCCCGGCCGCTGCTGGTGTATATCACGCCGTCCGTCTTAAAGGTGAGGTCGGAATCCCTTCGGTTGACAATGGAAATGGTGTGCGCGCCGCAATTTTTTACAATGTCCACGGCCCGGTTGGTATCCGTGGTGGTGCCGGACTGGCTGATGGCCATCACCAGGTCTTCGGCCATACTGGTTTTTGAATCCGGGTCTGATATGGAAAAGCCGGAGAGTTCAGAGGCTTTCAGCGCCCGGATTTCAATTTTCCTGGAATCAAGAAAGTGGCTCAAAAGGTTGGCACACCCCTGGGCAGCGATTCCGGCAGTGCCCTGACCGATGAACAGAATCCGCTTGATTCTGTTTTCCGCAAGAGCGGTCTTCAGGGAGGCGGGCATTTCTCTTTCGTTGAGCACGGTCCTGGAAAGTCGGGTTTCCCGGTCGGTTTCAAACTTGTCTTCAAGGGTTCGCTCAAAGGATACAGGGGATTCGGAGATTTCTTTTAAAAAATAATGGGGGAAGTTCTGCCGGTCTATGTCCCTGGAAGTGATACCGCTTTCCAGGATATCTTCCTCGCTGATCGGAATCGGGGTGCCGTCATAGTAAAATGAGGTGATCCCTTCGCAGGACCCGGTGCAGTTCTGGTCAAGCACCACGATCTGTCCTTTTTCTCCGCCTTTAAGCTTGATGAATTTAGGGGTTTCCTCCACAATCCCGTACAGTTCAGAGGCAGCGATGTAATGATCCGGAGCAATTCCCACAAAAAGAGCCTGTCCGCTTCCTTTCCGGGCAAGAAACAGTTTGCCCGGAGCAAGATTCGTATGCATGCTGATGGCGTGCGATCCTTCAAAGTCGTTCACCGCAGACCGGAATGCCTCCATGATGTCGTGCCCCTGTTTCAGATAGTGTTCGATCTGAAGCGGGATCAGTTTGGTATCCGTGGAAATGGTGGGGTGTATCGGTTCGTACCGGGCCTCGTATTCGGTTTTGAGTTCAAGGTAGTTGTCAATGTCCCCGTTGAGGCTCACGTGGATAATGCCGGATTTCTCAATGCGCCGGTCCGCAGGCTCGTTGTCCACGGGATGACAGTTGGCTTCGGTGATATCTCCCACGGACGCCCATCTTGTATGAGAAGATACGGTGGCAAAATCGGATGTGAACCCGGCTGTCACCTGGAGAAGCTGGTCGTTTTTGATCTGGGTCCGGATGAATTCCACGTTATCTCCAAGAGCTCCGATTTCCGCGGCAAACTTGTAAACAAACGCAAGCGTTACCATGGGCCGCGCGTCCTCCGGGCAATGACGGTGAACCGTGATGTCGTTGTTGCAAAGGACCTTTCGGTTGGAGCGTTCTTTGAGCTGCTCAGCCAGCCCTTGGCTGGAAATCTTTGATTTGATCTTTTCAAAACGCTCTTCTTCAAAGGTGAAAAGAATGGAAAGGCCTGCGGAATCCCTTCCCCTCACTTCCAGGCGGTCCATGCTGTTGAGCACCGAGTTGATGTTTTTAAATGTCTTTACGGCATCCCGGTCGGCCTCATCCGTATACCGGACGGCAAGAGAGCGGATCTTTTCGATGTTCTCCAGGATCTCTTTTTCGATGCACCAGCAGGCATCCTTTAAAAGTTCCAGCCGCTCGGATACGAGGCGGCCGTCATTTTTTAAAAGGGCTTTCCGGTTTTCCCTGAACTGTTCCTGGCAGGTATCCGCGATCTGTTTCAGTCTGCCGAGCAGTTGTACAAGCCGGGTCTGTCTGGATTCGTCGGAATAAAGCTCGATGAAGCAGTGGTGCTCTCGTAAAAGGCAAGCCTTTTCCCACAGCTGTTTCACTGTATCGCCGCCGCCGAGGAAGTTGTTTTCTATGTTTTGGGGGGCATTTATATCGATACCATGGTTGTTTTCAATGCGGCGCGCCAGTTCTTCCAGGTTTTCAACCGCTTGGGGTTCCGGGGAGCTTTTGCGTCCTTTAAAAGCCACAAGTGCGGAGATCCCGCAGTTGAAGGTGTGTCTGGAAAAGGGGAAGAAGATGATCGAATTCTCCGGAGCCCC
>CAYFVA010000112.1:0-7322 GCA_964346265.1 uncultured Desulfobacterales bacterium | reverse complement strand
GGCATCTCCCAGTCCCGGGAGAATATAACCGGCCTCGTTGAGTCTTTCATCCACAGCCGCCACATGGATGTCCACGTCCGGATGCTTTTTTTCTATACGGGCGATGCCCTCGGGAGCCGCCACCACGAAAAGCCCCTTGATGTGCCGGCACCCGGCCTCTTTCAAAAGATCGATTGTGGACAAAAGCGTTCCTCCCGTGGCCAGCATGGGATCCAGGATAAGCGCGATCCGCTCGTTCATGGCACCGGCTGTTTTCACGTAATACCTGACCGGTTCGAGTGTTTCTTCATTGCGGTAGAATCCCACCACACTCACCTTGGCCGACGGAATCATGTCGAGAACGCCGTCCATCATCCCAAGCCCGGCCCTCAGGATGGGAACGATGGTGACTTTCTTTCCTTTTATCCGGTCCACCTCGACTTTCCCGGCCCATCCCTCGATGATTTTCTTTTCCGTGTCCAGATCCTTGGTGGCCTCATATGTCAGGAGTCTGGCCACCTCTGAGGCAAGCTCCCTGAAATCCTTTGTGCTGATTTTGCCCTCCCGCATCAGCCCGAGCTTGTGCCGGATCAGGGGGTGGTCTTCCACATGAATCGTCATGGTATTGTTCCTCCTGTAAAAAGAGTAAAAGTCGGATTTGAGAATTTCTCCATTAATTAGTAAAAAAAATAACAATAGTCAATAAAAATACTTTTATTGAAATTATCAGGCTTTTGTGAAAAAAAGACGGAATGGAACAGTACCCGTTTGCAGAAGTGGCTGTGCTGGTGCCGCTATACAATACATTCACATACAGTGTGCCGGACCGCTTTCAAACCGCCGCCGCGCCAGGGATGCGTGTACTTGTCCCTTTCGGGCGACGGCGGGTGACAGGTTATATCCTGAAGCTGCAAAAGAGCACTCCGGATTTCAAAACAAAGGGAATCTGCGATATTCTGGATGACCGGCCCCTTTTTCCCGAATCCATGATCGATCTTTTCAAATGGACCTCAAACTATTACATCCATCCCCTTGGAGACGTCATCAAGACCGCCCTTCCGGCCGGGCTCAACCAGTATGATGTAACCATGGTTTCACCACTGGAAAAAGGGCTTGAACTTTTGACACAGGGTCGGCTGACCCCGGGGGAGAGCGAGGTAATGGAAAGGCTTGCAGACACCAGTGAAGTCCCCCTGAAACAGCTTTCCAAAGCGGTCCGGAACCCAGGAATTCATTCCCTTGCCGCAAAAATGGAGAGAAAGGGCCTGATCCTGAGATCCTCCACCTTGAGACGGGACCGTGCCCGGTTAAAACGGGAAAAATTTCTCTCTTTGACAGACGGGCCGGAAGAATCCATCCGCATGTCCAAAAAGAGACTGCAGATCCTGGATACGTTGAAACCCCATGCCGAGATGTCCCTTTCCGGCCTGAAAAAACAGATTCCCTCGGCCGGGAGACTGGTCAAACCGCTTGAGGCGGCCGGATATATCCGGGTTGTGGAACGGGAAGTGTTTGAAGATCCCCTGGGCGACCCGGTGGACCCGGACATTCCCCCGGATCTGACCGAAGAACAGGAAGCGATTGTCAGCCGTCTGACCGCGGACATGGACAAGGGATTTGAACGGTATCTGCTGTTCGGCGTGACCGGCTCCGGGAAAACCGAGGTGTATATGCGCATCGTTCAGCAGGCACTGGAAAAAGGAAAAGCCGGCCTGATCCTGGTACCGGAAATCTCCCTGATCTCCCAGACCGAACGGCGTTTCCGGGCCCGGTTCGGCGAAAACGTGGCCGTCCTGCACAGCGGGCTGACCGGCACCGAGTTTCTGGACCAGTGGCGGAAAATCCTCGAAAAGGAGGCAAAGGTGGTGATCGGCGCCCGGTCCTCGATCTTTGCACCGGTCCCTGACCCCGGCGTGATCATTGTGGATGAAGAGCACGACACCTCGTACAAACAGGAAACAGGCCTGAGGTACAACGCAAGGGACCTTGCCGTGGTAAGAGCCCGGATGAACCGAATTCCTGTCCTTCTTGGATCGGCCACCCCGTCGATCCAGTCCTATCACAACACCCGGACCGGGAAATTTGTAAAACTTTCACTGGAAAAGCGGATCAACAAAAAGCCCCTGCCCGAAATCACACTGGTGGATCTCAAGGATAACCACGGGGCCGCCGGCATTGACCGGATCATCTCTCCCACCCTGTCTAAGGCTGTCCGCAAGTGCCTGGACAACGGTGAGCAGGCACTGATTTTTTTAAACCGCAGGGGATTTTCCACGTTTCCGCTTTGCGGTTCCTGCGGCAGCAGCCTCAAATGCCGATATTGCGACGTCACCATGACCTTTCACAAAGAACAGGACGAATACCGGTGCCACATCTGCGGCTTTGCATCCACCCACAAAATTTCCTGCCCGGAGTGCGGCTCCAAGGGAATCAAGCCGTTGGGCTTCGGCACGGAAAAAATCGAGAACATGCTTTCCACCCTTTTCCCGGACGCCCGGATCGCACGGATGGACCAGGATACCACCTCCGGAAAAGGACAGATGGTCAAACTGTTAAAACGGATCAAAAACCACACCGTGGATATTGTGGTCGGCACCCAGATGCTTGCCAAGGGACATGATTTTCCAAACATTACACTTGTGGGAATCGTGTGCGCGGACCTTTCATTGAATTTCCCTGATTTCAGGTCTTGTGAACGGACATTTCAGCTTCTGGCCCAGGTGGCCGGCAGAGCGGGCCGGGGGGACAAGAAAGGCTCAGTGGTAATGCAGACCTACAACCGGGATCATTTCAGCATCACCTCGTCGAAAAAACAGGATTTTACGGAATTTTACCTCACCGAAATCCCGTTCCGGAAGGCGCTTTTGTATCCGCCGTACGCACGGATCATTCAGCTGAAAATATCCGGAAAAGACAAGAAAAAGGTCGAAGCCACCGCAAAGGCCGCAGGAGAATATCTGGGATCGAAAATCCGGAACGATACGGATATCAGGGATGCCGTCCAGATTCTCGGGCCGGTGGAAGCCGGAATCCCGAAAATCGCCTCCAGATTCCGGTGGCAGATCCTGTTAAAAGCGCCAAGTGCCCACCAGCTCAACCGGCTGGTACGGGAGCTGATCGAAGACAAAGAAATACAAAAAAACAAAGGAGTTTCCATTGCAGTTGATGTGGATCCGTACCATATGTTGTAAGAAAAAGGTGTTGTCATGACCGTCATTTCCGAATATCTGGCAGCAATTGCCGCAGTCAACCGGCTGGACATAAAAGACCCGGGCGGATGGCTGTTTCACCACGGAATGCTGTTTCAGAGCACCGCCAAGTGGTGGGGGGATTTCGGGTATCGCCACGCCCCGCACGAGGGACTGGACATTCTCTTATACAGGGCGGGGGACGGCTCTGTTGCGAACATCGGCCCGGAGACTTTGGTGCCTTTGCTGGAAGACGGACTCGCAATCAATATCTGTGATGACTTTCTGGGCCGGTCCCTGGTGGTGGAGAACCCCATGCTCACCACCAGCCGGTTCCGGGTCCTTATGGTGTACGCACATCTGGACATCATGCCGGGCATCGCAACCAATACAACCCTTACAAAAGGAGACATTGTCGCCACGCCGGCTTCCACCGCCGGGAAGAAATCAAAAATCGCCTCCCATCTGCATCTGTCCGTTTTGGAAGTCCCCTCCTCGATCCCGGCCCGGCAGCTTACATGGAAACTTTTCGGAGATCCGGAGAGTTCGGTTCGGCTGATTCATCCGGCACTCTTGTAGAAAAATGAAGGCGGCAAAGCAACCGCAGTGGCTGGGTTGAAAAAACAGGTTCCGCCGCATCGTCTGATACCGGGAATATGACGTGGACTTTCCGATAAAAAATTCTTGACAAACACCGGCCGCTCTGGTTATCTGGAAAGAAAGAAAACCCTATCGCAGTTGGTTTCACGGTTTTCATGTATCGTTATCAGGACAATATTATATGAAAAGCTCAGATTTTTATGAACTTGGTGCAGATCATTTCTCCAACAACGATTACTTCATCCATTTGAAAAACGGAACGGAGTTTTTCCAGAAACGCAACTACAGCAGGTCCATAGAAGAATTTACAGCAGCCGGTCTCATTGAATTCGTCAATCACATCGGTTTACAATCCGGCCCCCAAGGAATCGCCTTCAAAGGGGATATTGCGAAAACCCCCCTGCTTTTTCTCCTGTACGCCGTATTTGAAAATAAAGTAAGCGGAGTCGGTGTCCTCAAAACCGACGAAGGCAAAGACAAAAAGATCATTTTAAAAAACGGCAATATCATACGGGTCACCTCCGCTGAAAAAGAGAACCGGATCGGCCATTTCCTGGTGGCAGGCAACCATCTGTCCGAACTTGAGCTGAGTATTTTTGAAAGCGAGGCAAAAAAGCAGAAAATACGAATCGGTACCCTGCTGGTGGAAAAAAACCTGATCAGCAAAAAGAGCCTTCATGAACTGCTCGCCCAGCAGACCGAAGAAAA
The DNA here is from genome assembly GCA_964346265.1 of uncultured Desulfobacterales bacterium. GTDB lineage: Bacteria > Desulfobacterota > Desulfobacteria > Desulfobacterales > Desulfobacteraceae > JAIPEK01. The sequence goes on along the minus strand of CAYFVA010000112.1, from coordinate 2,847 downwards.
CTTCAGCAGGGCGCTTTCCTGTAAATCCGGCACGTTCTTTTTTAAACAGACGGAGATCAAAGAAAAGCCGCTTGTAACCTTCCCGCCTTTGAAAATGGCATGGAATGCGGCCCACCGGTGTTTTAACTTCAACGATTTCAGAAAGGAAATCCCGGACAACAAAATCATTTTCAAACCCACCCGGTATGCGGAACAAGAGAAAGACAACATATTGTCCACGCTTGATGCCAACGACCAGTTCGTCTTTTTTCTTGTGGACGGCACCCGCAACATAGAACAGCTGATGAAATTCTCCGGCAGCGATGAAATCTCAGTGATCAATATCCTGTTCAAACTCTCTTCCATGGGGTTGATCCGGAAAACCCGGGATGTTCGAGAGTATGAAGACCAGGAGTTTGAAGAGGTTCAAATGACGATCGGGGTGCTTTTTGACATTTATCGTCTCGTTTACGATGAACTCACCGAAGAGTTAGGAAAATACGGCGTGGAGATGATAAAGAACATGAAAAAAGAGGTAAAAGAAGAACACGCTGCTGTTTTTGAAGGCATCTCTTTTGATAAGCCGGAGACCATGGAAGAAAAAACCATTCTGAAAAACATAGCCAACCACTTCCCTCACAAAGAGAAACGATTTATTTTCGTGGATGCATTCCTCGAGTTGTTCAGAAAAAGCCTGGAAGAGCTGAACCGGTATCTGGGTATAGGGCTCAGAAAAAAAACCATTCAGAGAATGAAAACCATTATGGAGAACCTTGAACGGTTTTCCATCAACTCGCAGCTGAAGTCGTATATGATGGACAACCTTGCAAAACTAATCAAATAAACCGGAGGATGAATGGCAGAGTTCACCAACGAGAACCTGGTAATAAGTTTAATGCTTCTTGTTTCACTTGCGATTTACATTATCATCATCATTATTTTTCTGAGTGCCCGAAAAAAGTATCAGGGCGGGATCATCGAGAAAGTGATCAACATGATTATCTCCACCATCGGCCTGATGCTTGTTGCCGATCTGGCCATATTTCTGGTCCCTGTTTACGGATTCACCATCGGGTACCAGGTACATGTGGTTTTTAAAATCATTGCAATGACGTTTCTGGCTGTGGGCGGATTAAAATTCTTCGCCAGGTGACTTTTGTCATCCCGTGGTACAGGAATGGATTCCGGCGCCTTTGACTTTGGCTTTGGATAAAAGCATTCGGGCCATTCCTTCCCTGGATTCCTTTGAATCCTTCCGGGTCAAATGAATCGAATCAGAAACCACCGCTTCAACCAATCCGTTGGTCAGGGAAATCACCGCTGTACTGGAATTGCCCGGAAAATCGAGACAGAGGCACCCGCTGTACTTCTCATCCCTTTTGTCTTTTAAAAACGCATCCGGGTCGGACAACTGTGAACAGACATCTTCCCCTTGATTCAGCACGTTCCGGTCATAGATTTTGGAAAAAATATCCACAAGCTCGTTTTCCAGTTTTGCTACGCTAATACGGACATCAGGGGGCTTCTTGACGGAGGATATAATCTCATCAACGGAAAGGCTTACAATTTCATCCCGCGCAAAATCCTTTTCCGCACCCGCCACAATGTCCCCTTCCGCCATCAGGATCACAAACCTACGGCTTCCGGTATTCAAACGGATGGCACCGGTAAACTGATTTTTTTTCAAAAAAAGGGAAAGCCGGTCAACATTTACAAACAATGAACTCATATCAGACCAGACCGGGGTTCCTTTTGAAAAAATCATTGACATCCATCTCCCGTCGAATCGATTTCAGCGATAAGATACAATTACAGCATATACCAACATCTCATTCGAAACACAATACATTTCCATTTTTCTGTATAACAGTCATGACCTGAGCGGCCACAACAAATGATGAAAGTTCCGGTCTTAAGGCAGCAGCCGATCCGGGAAAACAAGCGTGAAAACACGGGCCGGCAAATCGGTTCAGTTCCAAGAAATCTCCGCTGTCTTTCTCAATGGCAGCCGGTGAAATCGATACTTCGGATATCCCACCATCATGGCGGCATAGGATTCGTGTCCCTCCGGCAGCGCCAGATCCTCTTTCATGGGCGGCCAGAACATGGCTGCGGCATTGAAAAACCCGGCCCAGCATGTACCCAGTCCCAAAGAGGGAGCGGCAAGGTCCAGGTAGGTCATGGCGATAACACACGCGGCATGGGAGGTCCGGTCCTCCTTGAGACCGTGTGCCGTTATCACGTGGGGGGCACCCCTGCATATGGTGTCGATACCGGCCTCGTGCGCGGCCACCACCCGTTCCATGTTCATCATCCGGGCCGCTTCCGGCTGTTCTGCGATCATGTACCGCATCCAGTCGGCCACGTGGGAAATCAGGGCGTCCAGCCGGCCCCGGTCATGGATCACATGCCAGCAAACCGGCTGCCGGTTATGGCCGGAAGGAGCATGAGACGCAGACCGGATGAGTTTTTCAATCCGGTTTCTTTCCACTGTCCGGTGTTTGTACGTTCGTACGGACCGCCTGGACCGAAGAAAATGTGCCACCGTCTCCGGGCCGGGCAGCATTTCCGGTTCAACCGGCGGACACTGGTCACCCGGCATGCGATCATGGTCAAGGGCGCCGTGGGGACAGATTGCCACACAGTGACCGCAGGCAATGCACAATTTTTCTCCTCCCCGGACCATGCGGGGCGGCGCATCCTCATCCGGCTGCTCGATGATCCCGACCGGACAGACTTCGGTACAGATGGCGTCCTTTCGGCATTTCTCTTCATCGATGGTGATCAGACTCATATCCGTTTTCTCCTTATGATTGCCAATATCCTTGTCGGGCCGTTCAAACAAGACTTTTGAAAGAGTAGTAAATG
>CAYFVA010000111.1:0-7324 GCA_964346265.1 uncultured Desulfobacterales bacterium | reverse complement strand
GCAAACCTTCTTTCATATCCGGCACCCCGAATACGGATGCAGTTGCCTCATACGCTTCGACCGCTTTCTGTTCCCCGTGAGCGATTCGGGTCGCCTCAAAGGCCAGAACCGCTTTGGCCATATTCAGTTCTTCTCCTTTCAGATCCTTCACCCTGTTGATTTCTTCCATGGGCAGCATGGTAAAAAGCGCAAGAAACCTGGTCACATCCGCATCATCCGTATTCACCCAGTACTGGTAATATTCATACGGAGACGTTCGTTCCGGATCGAGCCAGATCGCCCCTTTATGGGTCTTCCCCATTTTTATGCCGCTGCTGGTGGTAATCAGGGGAAATGTGATACCGAACGCCTGCCGGTTTACCGTTCTTCTGACCAAATCGATCCCGGAGACGATATTTCCCCACTGATCACTGCCCCCCATCTGCAGAAGGCAGTCGTACTTTTCGGCAAGCTCCATGAAATCATACGACTGAAGAAGCATGTAGTTGAATTCAATGAAGTTAAGACCGTCCTCCGAATCGAGTCTGGCCTTGTAGCTTTCGGCTTTCAGCATCTTGTTGACACTGAAATGTTTTCCCACATCCCGCAGAAACGGAATATATTCCAGTCCTTCAAGCCAGTCGGCATTGTCAAGAAGCAACCCTTTGCCCTCTGAAAAATCGACAAACCGCCCGACCTGTGTCCGGATACCCTGCTTGTTCTCTTCAATCTGTTCTTTGGTGATGATCTGCCTCATCTCCGTCTTGCCGGAAGGGTCCCCGATCAATCCGGTCCCTCCCCCGACAAGGGCGATCGGCCGGTGGCCCGCTTTCTGCATATGAGCCAGCGCCATCAGGCAAACAAGGCTCCCCACGTGAAGGCTTGATGCGGTCGGGTCGAATCCGATATAACAGGTTATGCTCTTTTTGGAAAGGTACTCCCGAAGCTCTTCCTCATGGGTAACATTTTCCACAAACCCCCGCTCAACCAGCGTGTCCAGAACATTCATACGCAATGTTTCCTCATTATTTTTTTGTGTATTCAACCGAACGGGTCTCTCTTATGACAACCACCTTCACCTGACCCGGAAACGTGAGATTCTCCTCGATCTGTTCGGCAACCTCCTTGGCCAGGAGCGCGGACTTACTGTCGGAAATTTTCTCGCTTTCCGCTATCACCCGGATCTCCCTGCCGGCCTGGATGGCATAGGTGTTTTCCACCCCTTCAAATGAATTTGCAATATTTTCCAAATCCTCCAGCCGCTTGACGTAGTTTTCCAGACTTTCCTTTCTGGCGCCGGGCCGGGCGCCGGAAAGCGCGTCCGCAGCCTGTACGATATAGTCATATACGGTCTCGGGAAGCCTGTCTTCATGGTGGGCCGCAATGGCGTTGACCACAATATCCGCTTCTCCATATTTCCGGGCGAGCTTGGATCCGATCAGGGCATGGGCACCATCCACTTCGTGATCCACCGCCTTGCCGATATCATGCAGAAGGCCCATCCGTTTGGCAAGTTTCACGTCAAGCCCCAGCTCGGCCGCAATTGTTCCGCTCAGGAACGCAACCTCAATGGAATGCTGGAGCACGTTCTGGGCATAACTCGTCCTGAACTTGAGCTTTCCGATCACCTTGATCAGTTCCGGGTCGATGCCATGAACCCCGAGATCGAATGCAGCCTGTTCCCCGGCTTCTTTTATGGTGGCATCCACCTCTGCGGATACCCGCTGGACCATATCCTCTATCCGCGCCGGATGAATCCGGCCGTCTGATATCAATTTTTCAAGAGACAGGCGTGCCACTTCTCTTCTGACCGGGTTGAATCCGGAAAGGATGACTGCCTCCGGCGTATCGTCAATAATCAGGTCGATTCCGGTTGCCGCCTCGATGGCGCGAATATTCCGCCCTTCTCTGCCGATAATGCGGCCTTTCATGTCATCACCCGGCAGATGGACCACAGAAACGGTTCTTTCAGCCACGTAATCCCCTGCATAGCGTTGAATGGCAGTGGACAGAATTTTCTTTGCCTCTTTGTCCGCCTGTTCCTTTGCTTCACTTGTAATCTTTTTCACCAGGTTTGCGCCGTCCAGCTTTGCATCTTCCTCCATGCTCTTCAGGAGAATATCCTTGGCCTGTTCGCTGGTCAGCCCGGAGACGCGCTCAAGTTCCTGTTTTGCCTCTTCCAGTACCTCCTGATATTTTTTTTCCTTTTGGGCGGCACTGTCCAGCCGGTTCCGGACTTCATTTTCCTTTCTGGTTAACTCCTGCTCCCGTCCGGCAAACTGTTCTTCAAGTCTGTCAAGTTTCTCGCTCCGGTTGGCAAGGCGGCGCTCCTCCTTTTTCAGTTCCGCCTTTGTTTCGTCGGTTTCCGCGTCAAAGGCACTCTTCATCTCCAGAAGACGGCTCTTTGCTTCGAGCTTGGCCTCTTTCAGGAGAGTTTCCGCTTTTTTCTCCGCCTCTTTTTGAATTCTCTTCTGGTATTCTTCAAAGTCAAGTCGTTCTTTTTTGATTCTGCTTTTGACAAAATACAAAACGGCTCCGGCCCCGATCAGTATACAGGCGATTACGGATAGTATAACCACATATTCCATCTATTATTCTCCTAAATTATAGTATTTTCCCAGCTCGAACCGCGAACGAACCCCGGATTCAATCAAAAAACGGAAAATTACTAGCTGGATAATGAGTGGACAAGGAAGGTGGAAGCGGAATCAAAGAATTCCTATCAGCAGTGAATCAGACGGTTACCCCCGCTTTGTGCCGTGTTGCGCCGGTCTTTGTACCACCGGTAAAATAAGTGGGTATTCAGTAACACCTTCAGGCTTTTCCCGTTTAATGGAACATGCGCACCAGTGTCAGTGTGAATTCCCGTTCTATGTGTCGTTAGGGCAAAGGCCGTTCTGCAATCACGTACATAGCAGGGGTACCAACTGTTTGTATGCTTCTATTGAATTCCTTCATCTATCTTTTTCATCAAAGATGAAATCCGTTTGTTCAATTCATCCTCAAGTTTTGAATTTTCTTTTTTAAGCTCCCGAAGTTCCCTGGTCAAATCCATTGCCGCCACCAGGAGGATCGCAAGCTTGCTTTTGTTTGAGGATTTGTGTTTAAACTGTTCTTCCGCTTTATGAACGTACTCCTTTAAAAGGGCCGCTACCTCCCACGGGTCTTGGACATCCCCGTCGGGTCTGAAGCTGAACTTCTCTCCGAACAATTCAATGGTAACGATTTCATCCAATGATTTCCCTTTTGATCATATAACCACTTTGTTCAATACGAGTGGCTACCGTTTTCTTCCGACCCTTCTGAAAAGTTGTTGAGTTTCGAGAGAAGCCCGTCGATTTTTGACCGGATTGCCGCCTGCTGTTCACTGTACTGCTCTTCGGTTTCATTCTTTTTTTCCAGCTCTGTCTGAAGGCTCTCCACCCTGGATTTCAACTGTTCGTTCTCGGCCTGCAGAGAACCGCAGTACTCGATCAGAAAATCCACTTTCTCGTCTATATCATTAAACTTATCACTTACCGTCTCATTACCCAATTGATGACCTCTAAATCTTAAATTCCACTATAATTATAATTCATTATTTTTTCCAAAGTCAAGACAATTCATAATCAGTTGATTGTAAAAATTTTTCCGCCTTCTCAAGCTGCTCGTTTGTGTTGACCCCCATCATCTCATCAGAATTTGACATCCTCACCACACCGGACTTTTTTCGTTTTCTTACCGCGATTTCAATGGCATCGGTCAGGTAATACTCCTTTTGCTCATTTTCGGCGGTGATCATGGGTATCGCCTCTTGCAGAAACTTTTTATCAAAACAGAACATGCCCGTATTGACCAAGCGCACCTTTTTTTCATGTTCCCTTGCATCCGCTTGCTCGCGTATACAAATGATCCGGCCGTCATTATCCAGTATAATCCGGCCGTATCCTTCCGGCTCGTCCACTTCCGCCGCAAGAACCGTAAGGCTGTTGCTGTTGAGCCTGTGGCTTTGGACAAGCTCGCCAAGAGTCTCTGTTCGGATCAGGGGTACATCCCCGCACATGACCAGCACATCTTCGATATGATCATCCAGCATCGGCAGTGCGGCCCTTACCGCATCACCCGTCCCCAACAAGTCCTTCTGCAGCACATACCGGACATTGAACCGTTTTGAAACCTCCTGCCTGACTCTATCCGCCTGATGGCCGACCACGATATAAACTGACTCCCCTGCCAGCCCTTCAGCCGTTTCCACCACATACTCGATCATGGGTTTTGTATGGATGGGGTGAAGCACCTTCGGCAAATCCGAGTTCATCCTGGTACCTTTACCCGCGGCAAGAATCACAATTCCCAAACCAGTTTCTTTCATCGTCTGCAAGTTCTTCCTTATCTGTAATGAAAGAGGGGATGCTTCAGTATCCAGAAGCATCCCCTCTCATGTTATACCTGACGGCATTTTGCTTTTTGCACCGCTATACTATCCCGCCGGCAAGGAACGGCTTACTTTTTTCCGGCGACTTCGAGCCTGTGCAATGCACGCCGCAAAGCTGCTTCCGCACGCACTTCGTCGATCTCCCCGGCTTTATCGGACAGTCTTTTCTCCGCCCGATCTTTTGCTTGTTTTGCCCGTTCCACATCAATATGTTTTCTGCGTTCGGCCGATTCAGCCAGAACCGTAACCTTGTCCGGCAACACTTCGGCGAATCCGCTGTTGATGAAAAGATACCGCTCTCTGCCGCTTGCATCTTTATACCGAAGCGCCCCGACTTTCAGGGAAGTGAGAAACGGAGTATGCCCCTTAAGCGGTCCAAACTCCCCCTCGGAACCGGGAGCCACAACGCTCTGTGCTTCTTCGCTGACGACTGCTTTATCAGGGGTGACCACTTCAAGAACCATTTGTTCAGCCATATTGTCCCCCTATGAATTATGCCTTAGCCTTTTCTGCTTTTTCTCTTGCTTCCTCGATTGAGCCGACCATGTAAAAAGCACTTTCCGGAAGATCATCATGCTTTCCGTCAATGATCTCCTTGAAGGAGCGCACGGTATCTTCCACCTTTACAAACTTGCCGGGCATACCGGTGAAGGTTTCAGCCACGTGAAAAGGCTGAGACAGGAACCTCTGCAGTTTCCTCGCCCGCTGAACCGTGAGCTTGTCTTCATCGGAAAGCTCGTCCATGCCGAGGATGGCGATGATGTCCTGGAGCTCTTTGTACTTCTGGAGCGTCTTCTGAACCGTTCGGGCGACTTCGTAGTGTTCTTCCCCGATGTAAGCGGCATCCAGAATCCTGGAAGTAGAGTCCAGCGGATCCACTGCCGGATAGATTCCAAGCTCTGCAATCTGCCTGGAGAGAACAACCGTTCCATCCAGATGGGCAAACGTGGTTGCAGGGGCCGGGTCTGTGAGATCGTCCGCAGGAACATATACACACTGCACCGCTGTAATCGACCCTTTATCCGTAGAGGTAATCCGTTCCTGAAGCTCGCCGAGGTCAACCGCCAGTGTCGGCTGGTACCCGACTGCGGACGGCATACGCCCGAGTGTGGCGGAAACTTCCTGACCGGCCTGGGTAAACCGGAAAATATTGTCGATAAAGAGAAGCACGTCCTGACCTTCTTCATCCCGGAAGTACTCGGCGCAGGTGAGTGCCGAAAGCGCAACCCTTGCACGGGCTCCCGGCGGTTCCGTCATCTGTCCGTACACCAGGGAACATTTGGGCAGAACCCCTGAATCTTTCATTTCATGGTACAGGTCGTTTCCTTCCCGGGTTCTTTCTCCGACACCGCCGAAGACGGAGATACCACCGTGCTGCATGGCAATGTTGTTTACCATCTCCATCATGATAACCGTTTTGCCGACGCCTGCACCGCCGAACATCCCCATTTTGCCGCCACGGGGAAACGGAACAAGAAGATCGATTACCTTGACGCCGGTTTCCAGAACTCGAACGCTGGTATCCTGCTCGGTAAATCCGGGAGCCAGCCTGTGAATCGATCTCAACTTTTCCCGGCTTATTGATCCGAGCCCGTCAACAGGTTTTCCAACAACGTTGAGAACCCGGCCGAGAGAAGCTTCTCCGGTGGGCATCTGAATCGGTTTTCCGGTATCCTTGACAGGCATCCCTCTCTGAAGACCGTCTGTAACATCCATTCCGATACACCGGACAACATTATCTCCCAGATGCTGGGCCACCTCGATAACCAGATTATCCTCTTCATCGTTGATCGCAGGGTTGGTGATGGTTAAAGCCGTCAGAACCGCAGGCAGTTTCCCGGGTTCAAACTCCACATCAACAACAGCACCGAGAACCTGTGCGACTTTTCCTATATTTTGTTCAGCCATTTAATTATTCCTCCTGTTAAAGCTGTTTTTGTATATCATCCAATCTATCCTTTGAGAGCCTCCGCACCGCCGACAATATCCATGAGTTCGGACGTAATGGATGCCTGCCGCGCCTTGTTGTACAGAGTCTGCAGTTCATCGATCATATCCGAGCATGCATTGGTGGCATTTTCCATGGCTTTCATCCTGGCAGCATGCTCACTGGTGGAAGTCTGCAGCAAGGCATCATATATCTGGATATAGATGTTCCTGGGCAGCATTTCTCCTAACAGCGCATCCGTAGATGGTTCACAGATGTGCTCGGCAAGATGCCGGGTATCTTCGGCATTTTCATTCTCCGGCCCCTCCGCCATTTCCGCAAGAGAGGGGATCGGCAGTATCTGTTTGACCACCGGCACCTGCCTGGCCATACTCTGAAACTCGGAATAGACCAAATATACTTCATCAACGGTTCCATCAAGAAAACTGTCGATCAGCTTCTGTCCCGAGGTTGATGCCACATTAAAATCAAACTTACCTCCGACAACCCCGATATACTTATCCTCGATGGGCCTGTCGCTTTTCCTGGCGAAATCCGCACCCTTCTTGCCGAAACAGGTCAGTGATACTTCTTTATCAGCAAGATCGGATTTAATGAACCCGTCGGCCTTTTCAATCAGGTTGAGGTTAAAGCCACCGCACAGCCCCCTGTCCGATGTGCACAAAACGACATTGGCCGTTTTGCTCTCTTCTCTGGGAATCAGGAGGGGGCTGGCTTCCTCGTCCGCTTTACCGGCAATACTGCCCAAGACTTCCGCAAACTTTGACGCGTAAGGCGTAAATGCCTCCATGTCGGTCTGAGCTCCGGTGAGCTTCGAGGTGGCAACCATTTTCATTGCAGAGGTGATCAGTTTGGTTTTTTTAACACTTGTAATCTTTGTTTTAACTTCTTTTAACGTTGCCATAATATATCCCTTTCAAACCTATTATCACCAAAAATTCTGCCTGGAAACCAAAGGATCATAATGAATCCTTGAATTCCTG
>CAYFVA010000110.1:0-7471 GCA_964346265.1 uncultured Desulfobacterales bacterium | reverse complement strand
AACAAGGAGGAACAAATGGCGGAATGCTTGTGGCGGCCTTCTGAAGACCGGATCAAAAACTCGAACATGTACGCCTTCATGCAGGCGGTAAACGAAAAATTCAACAAAAACTTTGCAAGCTACGACGAACTGTACCAGTGGTCCGTGGACAATCTCGAGGACTTCTGGGCCCTGCTGTGGGACTTTGTCGGCGTCAAGGCGTCACAGCCCTACCAGACCGTGATCGAAAACCCGGACCAGATGCCGGGGGCGAAATTCTTCCCGGAAGCCCGCCTGAACTTTGCCGAAAACCTGTTAAAGTACAGGGACGACAAAAAGGCGATTGTATTCCGGGGCGAGGACAAGGTCCGAAGAGAACTTTCATACAAGGAGCTGTACCAGGAGACCGCCCGGGTGGCGGCATCTCTCAAAAAACTCGGGATTCAGCCCGGAGACCGGGTGGTGGGATTCATGCCCAACATGCCCGAGACCATCATTGCCATGCTTGCGGCCACAAGTCTCGGTGCCACCTGGTCGTCCTGCTCTCCGGATTTCGGGATCAAGGGGGTGCTCGACAGGTTCGGCCAGACCGAACCAAGAGTCATTTTCACTGCGGACGGCTACTATTTCAAGGGAAAACCCATGGACAGCCTGGAGCGGATATCCGGGATCATCAAGGAAATCCCGTCCATCGAAAAGGTGGTGGTGGTGCCGTATATCAGCGAGAAGCCGGATGTATCGGGTCTGGACCGGGCGGTCCGTTACAACAAGTTCAAGGACAATTCGGCAACCCAGATCGAATTTGAGCAGCTTCCGTTCGACCATCCGCTGTACATCATGTACTCGTCCGGCACCACCGGCCTTCCCAAGTGCATGGTCCAGGGAGCGGGCGGCGTGCTGGTCCACCAGCTCAAGGAACTGGTTCTGCACACGGACCTCAAGCGGGAAGATACCATCTTCTACTTCACCACCTGCGGGTGGATGATGTGGAACTGGCTGACGGCTTCGCTTGGCGTGGGTGCAACCGTGGTGCTCTTTGACGGCAACCCGTTTCACCCCGGACCCGAAGCGCTGTGGCAGATGGCCGAAGAAGAGAACATCACGGTATTCGGCACCAGTGCCGGGTATATCGAGGCGCTGAAAAACGCAGGGGTCTCCCCGAAAAAGCAGTTCGACCTCTCTTTCCTCAAGGCGGTGCTGTCCACGGGATCTCCGTTGTCCGACGAAAACTTCAGGTTCGTGTACTCGGACATCAAGGAGGACCTGCAGCTCGCCTCCATTTCCGGCGGATCTGACCTCAACGGCTGTTTTGCCCTGGGCAATCCCATGGGACCTGTGTATTCCGGGGAACTCCAGTGCCGGGGATTGGGCATGAAGGTTTTTGCGTATGACGAAAACGCAAAGCCCGTGGTCGGGCAGACCGGGGAGCTGGTGTGCACGGCCCCCTTTCCGTCCATGCCGATCTACTTCTGGAACGACCCGGACGGATCCAAGTACAGAGCAGCCTACTTTGAAGACTATCCAGGGATCTGGACCCACGGCGATTTCATCATGGTCACCGAACGGGGCGGTGTGATCATGTTCGGCCGGTCCGATGCCACCCTCAATCCGGGCGGCGTGCGAATCGGAACTGCTGAAATTTACCGGCGGCTCGAACCCATGGAGGAGATCGAGGACAGCGTGGTGGTGGGCCAGAGCTTCAACAATGATGTCCGGGTGGTCCTGTTCGTGAAAATGGCGGCCGGGTATGAACTCACGGACGAGCTTGCGGACCGGATCCGAAAGGACATCCGCACCCATGCCTCGCCGCGGCACATGCCGGCAAAGATCGTCGAGACCCCGGATATCCCGTACACGCTGAACATGAAAAAGGTGGAGCTTGCCGTGAAAAAAGTGATCGAAGGCAAGGAGGTCAAAAACAAGGATGCCCTGAAAAACCCGGAATCCCTTGATTATTTCCAAAACATCCCCGAACTTGCGGAGTAAGGTTATGGAAAAGGATGCACCCGTAGTAAAAGAGAGAAAGGACCGGATCGGGATCATCACGCTGAACCGTCCCGAGCAGAAGAACACGTTCACGGTGGAGTTCGCCGAGCTTTTGAACCGGTATCTTCTCGAAATGGACGAAGACGATGATATCAGGTGCGTGGTGATCAATGCCAATGGAAAACATTTTTCCACGGGGATTTCCCTGGACGAGTTCAAGGACAAATCCCACACCGAGGCAAGAAAGCTTGTCCGGTGCATGGATGAACACAACCGGACAGTGGCCCGGATGAAAACACCGGTGATCGCCTCTGTTAAAGGGTATGCCGTGGCCAACGGGGCCGGGCTGGTATTTGCCTCGGACATGGCTGTTGCGGCGGAGAGCGCCAAATTCGGCACCACCGCGGTCAACGTGGGCCTGATCTGTCTTGGCCCGGCAGTGCCGCTGTCCCGCCTGGTATCCCGGAAAAAGCTTCTGGAGATGGTCCTGGCAGGCGACATTATCACGGCGCAAGAAGCGGAAAAATGGGGCATGGTCAACCATGTGGTCCCGGACGAAAAGCTCGAGGAACAAACATTCGAGCTGGCCCGGAAGATCGCCTCCAAGAGCCCTCTGGCAGTGGAATGCGGCAAAAAGGGCATCTACGGCATGGCGGATCTGCCGTATGACAAGGCACTTGACTACATGGGAGAGATGTTCGCCTCCCTGATCTCCACCGAAGATGCCGTGGAAGGGCTGGACGCGTTCACCAACAAAAGAGTGCCCGAGTGGAAGAGAAAATAACGGGCCACTACTGCGGGGGATACGACGGAGGAGAGCTTCAGGCCAGGATCGTGAGCGCCCTCGAAACTGTTGGGAAAGACCCGTGCGATCTTGAACTCAAGGATCTCGCCGTAATCGACCAGCTCCACACGGGCGGTCATCTTGCCACAAGAGAGCTTGCGGAAAAGGCCGGGTTTTGGTCCGGCATGCAGATTCTGGATGCCGGCTGCGGCATCGGGGGATCGTCCAGGCTTCTGGCGGAAGAGTTCGGCTGCCGGGTCACGGGAATCGACCTTGTGGACGAGTTTGTCTCCTGCGCCCGTTTTCTCACCAAAAGCACCGGCCTTGCCGACCGGGTACAATTTGAAACCGGCGGCATCGAGGATCTCGTGTACCCGAAAGACTGTTTCGATGCCGTCCTCTGCCAGCACACGCTGATGAACATTGAAGACAAGGCAAAGGTATTTGCCGAATTCAGGCGGGTGCTCAAACCTTCGGGGCTTCTGGTCCTTCACGAGGTGGTACAGGAAAAAGAGGCGCCGCTTGCCCTGCCCGTACCCTGGGCGCAGAGCGAGGAGATCTCCTTTCTTGTATCATCGGAACAAGTGAAAACGCTTCTGGAGCAGGAAGGTTTTGAAAATCTGACGTTGCAAGCCGGCCCGGAAAAGGCCGAATCCTGGTGGCGGCGCGTCAGGGATGCCTCAAAAAAATTACGAAACACGGAAACACCCCTGGGGCCCCATGTCATCTTCCGGGAGATGGGGCCGCATTTCGGGGCCAATATGCTGGAAAACGTCCGGAACCGGTCCGTGTCCATTATACAAGGGATCTGTAAAAGCCCCGGGGACTTTCGAACCGATCCTGAATCTCGTTGAGCGTCTCAGCCTGCATGGGCTCGGCCGTATCACGAACACCTTTGCCCTGCTCTGTATTCCCTTCCCGGAAAAGACTGCGCCACCGGTCCATGTGTTTTGCAAACAGCTGCTCCACCGGCTGCCTGGATTGCTCCTTCAGCTGTTCTTCCACATTCTCAAGCTGTTCTCTGACCTTTTCCGCGATTTTTCCCGCCTGGTCGAAAAGAGAGGCGGATTGGGTTTCCCGTTCCTGCGCCCTTGAATGGGATACGTCATACTGCGTAAGGCTGCTCTGGCTGACGGCCCGGTACGTCTGCTTTACGCTCAGGTCGGCGGAAAGACGGGCCACGGAATCATACCCGCCCATCTCCATGGCAAGCCCCACTGCCTCTTTCATATCCCCTTCGGTCATCTGTTCGAGCACCCCGTCGATGTCGGATACGATTTGTTGAATATCGTCAAGTTCTGCTTCGCTCAAATCCCCTTTGACACTGAACTCGAACGATTCTCCCGAGGCAAGGGTCATTTCCCGGTACCTCATCGAAGCTTGTGCGCCGCCTCCGTCCGCGTTTGCGATCCTCCCCTCCCTGTCGTAGAGAACCGATTCAAAATCATGAAACGATTTCGACGAAAGCGTGACCACATCCCCTTCTTTGGTTTTGATCATGATATCGGAATCAATGTCCCTGGATGCCGACACATAGGAAGCCTGTTCCGTCAATATACCCGTCCTGTGTCCGTATTCGGCCGCCTGACCGGAGTGGTTGCCGCCGGCCGGAATACTTTGAAAATACCCGCTCATTTTCTATGCTCCTGTTTAACGTATGGGGGTAAAAAAACAAACCTGTAGAATACATCGGCAGGCCCGGAAAAAAACTGAATTCCAAAGGCTTGTTTTTCACCGGTTATCCATCAGGACTGAAGAATCCTGCACAAAAACAGGGGCACCGACTCCCCACAAACCATTTGATTTCGCTTTTACAAAAGTTCCACCCCGATCTTGGCAAGCTCGGACCGGACCGAAACCTCGAATTTCACCGACGCGACAATTTGCTGGCCGCCAAGGCGGCTCATGGCATAGGCAAGTCCGCTGGAAACCTTGTCAAGGCGTCTCTTTCTGTCGATCTGATCCAAATCCCCGGTAAAAATGATCCGTGTTCCCATTCCCGCCCGGGTGATGATGGTCTTCATCTGGTGAGGGGTCAGGTTCTGGGCTTCGTCAATGATCAAAAGGCATTTCCAGAAGGTGGTTCCCCGGATATAGTCCAAAGGCTCGATGTCGATTTTCTTTTCCTGGAGCAGCTTTTCGATCAACCGGCTGTTGTCCTTGTCCAGATCTTTGAGAATGGAAAGGTTCTGCCAGATCGGCCTGAGCCAGGGGTCCATTTTCTCCCGGACATCACCCGGAAGATACCCCATGTTGTCCGTATCTTCCAGGTGCACCATGGGCCGGGTAATCAGGATCTGGCGGTAGTCGCGCCTCTGTTCCAGCGCCGCTGCCAGCGCCAGAAGGGTTTTCCCGGTGCCCGACCCCCCTTCCAGAAAAACCAGGGCCGTATCCTGCCGGGTCAGCTGAAACAGTGCAATGGCCTGGGGCCAGTTGATGATTGACTGTCCCCCGTGTTTTTCCGGATCCGTGTACGGCCGGATGCCGAACGCCTGTATATTGTTGGGGACAATCCGGAACCTTTGATCGTCGATGCGTACCGCGGCAAAATGCTCATCTTTTGCCGCCGTAACTTCCGGGCGTTTGAAGTCCCCGGCCCAGTCACTGATACACACCACCCCTTCATTGATTTTGATGTCGCCGTGCTCCTCGGGAAGAAAGGCAAAGGTAAAATCGTTTTTGTCGATGGCATCCGCATCCACTTCAACGCGGGGGAGTTCCCGGCCGTTCTGGGAATCCACCTGGTCCCGGTAATAATCCTGTGCTTCGAACCCGAGTTCCCGCACCTTGATGCGCATCATGGAATCCTTGGAAACGATCTTCACGTTGGCAAAGTCCTTATTGATCGCATTGGCCGCGGCAATGATCTTATGATCGTTGTTTCTGCGGTCCAGTACTTCAAGACCCGCCCATTCCGTTTCCTTGACGACTTTCAGATATGGGGATTTCTCCCTTCTCAGTTTCTCGAGATTGCGTATGGCCTCCCGGGCGTCGAACCCGACGTCGGTCCTTTTTTTCAGACCGTCGAGTTCCTCCAGAACCACCCATGGAATACAGGCAAGAACGCGGTTTTCAATCAGATAATCCATGCAGAGCGGATCATGTACAAGGGTACTGGTATCGAGAATCACAACTCGGTTGACAGACATGGAAGCCCTCCTTTCATTTTGATGTACCATACCACCGGGCACGTTCGATTGCAATGGATATAGCCCCCCTTTCCTCTGCTGCAATTTTTTTCAACCGGACCGGGTTTCACTTCCGCCGGGGCGGCGGATCACCGGCTGGTATTTTTGATATGCAGATAAAAATTGTACAGAATCAGACTTGTCAGGACAAATGCCGAAACCAGCTCCACACTGTGCGGTACGATTTCACCGGCCTGTCCCGCGACTACTGCCGGCCGGATTTCTGTAAAATCGTAGATCCAGTCCAGCAAAAGACCCATTGCAAGCGAACACACAGAGATCATGGATAAATAGATCACCAGAGCGCGGGTACTGAACACATCCTTTACAATGGCCATGGTCGCTGCATTGGTAGCCGGGCCGGCAAGGAGGAACACCAGTGCCGCCCCTGGATTGAGCCCTTTGAGAATCAGGGCGGCTGCGATGGGAGTGGAGGATGTGGCGCATACATACATGGGAATACCCGCCAGCAGCATCACAAGCATGGTCAGAAAGCGGTTTTCATTGGCCCACTCATCCAGATTTTCCGGAAAAAAGAATGTAATGATCCCGGCGATCACGATACCGATAACAAACGGCTTTGAAATATCCCCCAAAAGATCGACAAACGCATACCGCAAACCTTCCCCCAATCTGACCGACATAGGTTTTTTCTTTTCCGGCGCAACTGCACCGGTCTCTTTACTGCAGCCTCAGCCGCCTTTGTCGGATTCAGGGGAAAATGGCCGCTCTTTCGGCTCAACATCTTTTTTCCCGGAGAAAAAATTTTCCGCAATTCCGGTGGACACCGCTGTAAAAAAGCCGGCCACCGGTCGTATCACCGTCATAATCGGATCAAGAAGCGCATAAGACACCGCTATGGAATCCATTCCGGATTCCGGTGTTGAAATCATGAAAGAAAGCGCGGCCCCGTCGTTGGCCCCCTGTTTTTTCAGGCCCGTTGCCACCGGCACCACCCCGCACGAGCAAAGGGGAAGCGGTACACCGAAAAGAGACGCGTAAATCACCGGCCGGATCCGCCCGACACCCAGGTATTTCTTTACCTTTTCCGCTTTGAAGAACACATACAGGATCCCTGCGGCAAAAAACCCGAAAAGCATGTACAAGGATACATCCAGATAAATATGGGCCACTTCTCCGGCAAGTTCATATATCATATCCATTTACGATCCATCCTTATCGCTCAGGTGTCTGACATGATCGATACTCTGCTCGATCAGCCGGACCACGTGGTCATCATCGAGGCTGTAGTATACGATCTTTCCCTGTCGCCTGTTTTTGACAATTTTAAGGTTTCGCAGAAGTCTGAGCTGGTGGGAAACACTGGAATCGGACAGGGAACATACAGCTGCGATGTCGCAAACGCAAAGCTCCCTTCCCAGAAGCGAGAGAACAATTTTTACCCTGGAAGGGTCGCTCAGAGCCTTGAATATCGAGGCCATCTGCTCGACTTCCTCCGTTTGGGGCAGGGAGCCGAGCGTCTCTTCCACCATTTTCTCGTTGATGCATTTTACCTGACACACATCCATATGAA
>CAYFVA010000109.1:0-7496 GCA_964346265.1 uncultured Desulfobacterales bacterium | reverse complement strand
TGCCTTCGTGGCCCGGGACATTGCCCAGGTACACGTACCGGCTGCCCATGTCCATGGCGGTCCGCCTGAAGCTTTCCAGCAGATCCACCGGCGTGGGGGGCAGCCGGTTGAGTTTGTATTTCGGGAAAAACCGGAGCAGATGGAGCGGGTGGTCGGCTCCTACCTTTTCCAGTATCCAGCCGCACATCTGTTTGAACATTTCCGGGTCATCCGTATAGCCGGGCACCACCAGATTGGTGATCTCAAAATGGACCCGGTTTTGGTGAAGATTCTCCAAGGTGTCGAGAACGGGTTGGAGCCTGCCGCCGTTGAGTTTTCTGTATATATCGTCGCTGAACGACTTGAGGTTGATGTTGGCCCCGTCTATGACCCGGCACAGATCCGACAGCGGTCCGGGATTGATATACCCGTTGGATATCAACAGGTTCCGGATGCCCTTTTCCCGGGCAAGGGAAGAGGTGTCAAACATGTATTCGTAAAAGGTCACCGGTTCCGAGTAGGTGTAGGCGATGGAAGATGCGGAATACTGTTGTGCCTGCTCAACCACTTTTTCAGGAAAAAGGCCCCGGTGGTTCAGCGATTCCGGCTTTGCCTGGGAGATTTCCCAGTTCTGGCAGTTCAGACACCGGAAATTGCACCCGGCCGCTGCAATGGAAAAGGCTTTGGTCTCCGGCATGAAATGAAAAAGAGGCTTTTTTTCCACAGGGTCCACATTGGCGGCACATACGTTGCCGTATGCAAGAGAATACAGGCGGCCGTCCATGTTTACCCTGGATCGGCACACGCCCCGGTCTCCGGCAGACAGCACGCATTCGTTGGGGCACAGTCCGCAGGCCATCCGGCCGTTTCCTGTTGAGGCATAGTAAAACGCCTCTTTGGACCATTTCCACAGTTTGTCCGGGGCGTCGTTTTTGAATATTCTGCCGGTGATATCGGACGGCCCGGATGCTGCATGCGCAATTTTGTCAAAAGGAGTAAAACAGAAAGCCGGATTTGCCAACAGACAGAAAATGCCGGTGCCCGAGCCGAGTAAAAATTCTCTTCTGGTGATATGTTCCATGACGGGTCCCTGAATATCGTTCACCTATCTTTTCATAATATAAGAAAAACCGATTGAAAAAAACAGTAAAAACAGAAAAAACAAAAGGTTTCACGATTTGCCACGAAAGACGGCAAGACTGAGAATTTTCAGAAAGATCAGAATTCCTGCCGACCCTATCAGACCCGTATACGGAATCAAAAGCACGCTTGTGATCAAAGCCCCGAAAGCGGCTCCCACAAGGTCTGCTGAAAAGGCGGATGCAACCCGTCCACTTTTGTCTCCTGCATACCGGAGGATGTCTGAAAACTGGAAACCACACACAAAAGAGAGACAAAAGCCGAACAAAAGATACCCTGCCGTGGGTACTGATCTTCCGGCCTGATAAAGCGCCGCCGCAAAGAGAATCAAAAGCAAGATGAGCGCACACTCCAGAGCCTGGATTCGCTTTTTCGGATCCCGCACTTTCCACCGTCCGGCCAGGATTGCGCCTGGAAGAAGTCCGGCAAGGAAAGCCGTCACGATCATGCCCACCTTGACGTACACATACCCTAAGAAAATCTGGAATGCGAATATGGAGAGAATTTCAGAGCCCATGTTGGCGAATGCCGTGGAAAACAGCACAAAGTCCGCTCTGGTGATCCGGATCACGTACACAAAAAGAAAAAGGGCGGCACCGGTGAAAAAGAAACCCGGATGTCGCGAGAACACGGTGAACCATCTGGAAAAGACCATGCTCATCAGGGTGGGACGCAAAAGTGAATTTTCCGGGATCGACGAGTCGATCTGCGATTCGAGATAGTTTATGCGTGCCGGGTTGATATCCCCGTTGAAATAGTAGGCGATGTAAGAGGTGGATATGCCTTTTTCTTCCAGAAGCGCCGGGATTTCCATGCGGATGTTTTTGTCCGAACAGAGAAAGAAAATCCGGCCTCCCGGCAAAAGTTCAATGCGCTTGAACACCTGATTTGCCGTGTTATACACGGATGACAAAATCTTTGCGTCTTTTTCTGCCATATAATTGTCAAATCCGGGAAGCGTGAAGGAAAACACGCCGCCGGGACTAAGATGCTGTTTGACCTTGGAAAAAAACGATTCTGTGAAAAAGCGGTTGAGCTGGTACGTGGTGGGCTCCGGCAAGCACATGATCACTGCGTCGTACCTTTTGTCCGTGCTTTTGAGAAACGCGAGTGCATCCCGGTGGATCACGCGGACAAACGGTTTCCGGTCCAGCAGATCATAACGGAACATGGCTTGAGTCAGTTCCGGGTCGATTTCCACATAATCCACTGATGAAGGACGGTGTTTTTCCATTTCACTGAAAATTTCTGATTCGGCGGAGATCAACAGCACATGTTCCACCTGCTCGACCTGGGCAAGCGGATAATGGGCGGACTCTTCCGCCTCCCGGGTATTGCCGGTTCCGGCCACCGGCTTCCCGTCCATGAACAGGGTGTGCTGGCCCTGGTTCCGGTGGACCGTAATTCTGCCGAACTTCGATTCCTTGTAATGGACAAGGGAATCCCCGACTCCGGAAAGGGACGCTCTTTCAAGTGCAAGGCCGGATAATAGAATGCAGATAGCGGCGGTGGCGGCAAAAATCCGGATGGTCCATTGCAGGCGTCCGGTCCGGCGTTTCTTTTGATGCGGCGAGAAAAACAGCCATGCGGAAAAAAATACAAGGGGCAGCCCGGTGATAAGGATCGCCTGAAACGGGGTGACCAGGGTGACCAGCACGAACGAGAATAGCGCACCACCGATGACGTCGCCGATGTTGTCGGTGATGTAGACCGTTGCACCGGGATAGTCCGGAACAATTCGTCTCAATACATACAGGCTGAACGGCAGGACGAATCCGATGAGAAGGGAGTATGCACCCGTGGTCAATACGGTATAGGCGAAGATTTCGTAAAATCCGGCTGCGGTTCCCGGAAGAAAAAAAAGATCCTTTGCCGTGCGGATGGTGAAAATCTGGACCGCCGGAAGTGCGGCAACAGCGAACGACAACAGTCCGAGTTTTGAAATGGTTGCTTTCACACCCCTTTCATGGATCAGCATGGCCAGAAGGGTTCCAAGGCCCCCTGCCACAAGCCAGGTGAAAAACACCATGGCGATCACGAATTCGTTTCCGGCAAACCGGGTGAGAAATTCCCGTATGGTGAGAAGCTGGGTTGTCACCGACGAGATGCCGGTGAAAATGATAACCGCGTGGATCAGGTGTTCAGTTCTCGGATTCAAAATGCCGGACCTGGTAGGTGAAAACTTCAAGATCCTCTTTCTGCCACGCATCGGAAGAGAGTCCCGCTTTCATGCAGAGTCTCGACAAAAAGCGCTCCTTTTTTGGAAGCTGCTCCCAGACCTGGGGCAGGTAGGTGGCCCTGCCGTGTCCTTTTTGTATGATCACCCCGTCCACACCCTTGCGGACAGACCGGAGAAGATCAGCGGGCTCTTTGTATTCAAGAGGTTCGGGCTTTGTGAGCACGCTGACTTCGATGGTCATCCGTCGGGCTTCTTCCCGGGTAAGTGCGGGAAACCTGGGATCGTGGAAAGCCGCTTGAACTGCATTGCGTTTGACACTCTCCGGAATCGGGCCTTTGGGCTCTATGTTGCCGATGCAGCCGCGCAGTCTGCCATCGATTTTGAGGGTGACGAATGTGCCCGCCTCTTTATTGACCGATTCGGTTCGGGAAAAATCCGGCGCCGGTTTTTCTGTTTTGAGCCCCAGCTTTTCAAAGATTGCTTGCCGGGCCACCGTTACAAGCTTTCGGCCGGCGGCGGGATCCAGCAATCCCGGGTTGTCCACGGTATCGAAAAACGCGATGGCAGCGTAGCCCACCACCCTGTCTTTGTCTCCTGCAGTATCCCCGCTGTTGCGAAAATCCAGGAGAACCGGCTGCCAGCGGTTCTGTCGGGCAAGCTGAATCACCGCGGAGACAGGGCCAATCCCGCAGGCGCGGGTTTTGTCCGCCAGAAGCCCGGCATCATCAAGATCCAGGATCATATCCACGGTATGTCTGTCCTTTGTAACGGCTTTCTCATACGGGAGGAAATGGGAAAGATCGGAACTTGCCACAAGAAGGGTCCGGCCGTTCAGAAGACCGGACACGGCTTCAACGATGGATTCCGGTCCGATACGTCCGGCGACAAGGGGAATCAGGGTGAAAGAGTCCAGTCTCTGCTGGAGAAACGGCAGGATCACCTCGATGCTGTGCTCCTGTTTTTCGGATATCCGGGGAGCCTCCGTGATAAAGTCGAATTGATTTTTCAGATTCCGGGCATCCGGGTGGATCGGCACACGTCCAAGCGGAGTCAGGTACGCATCTGCCAAACTTACGGCAAGGCCGTTCAGGCCGGCCCTGTGGTCCGGCCCGATGACGATCACCCGGTCAAAACCGTTCTTTGGTATGGCGGCAGCCGCATGCGCCGCAACCGGTCCTGAATACGGATATCCTGCATGGGGCATGACAAGGGCCCGAAGTTTTCCGGTATCCGAAGGGATTTGAATGTCTCCGGCATCGGCTATGAGCCGTTGGAGCGTTTTTTCAAGCTCCTTTTCAGCTGCCGGGTAAAACCGGCCCGCCACCGCCGGTTCCCGGTCATCGGCATGGACAGGGGCCGCAATGATTCCAAGCAACGCGATTGCTGCAGCTGCGTATAGGATAAATGATTTCATGACACTCTCCGGTCTATTGACGGTTCGGATACAAATATCGTGGCCCATGAAACCGTAAAAATCAAGGATTTTTTCATCGGCCGGACGGGACAAAAGAGACGATGCAGTCTTGACGATGGGGGAAGGACGGATGTACAATCATTCCATGCAGGAAAATACGGAAAAACTCGCGCAGTGGATCAGAAAATGTGATCATATCGTGGCCTTCACCGGTGCGGGAATATCTGCGGACAGCGGCATTCCCACATACAGGGGACAGGATGGATACTGGAGCAAATACGATCCGGGAAAGTATGCTGATGTGAATTATTTTTTTCAGGATCCTTCGTATTACTGGCAATTTTTCCGGGATATCCGGTATCCGGCCATCAGAAATGCGGTTCCCAACAAGGCCCATAAAGCGCTGGCATCTCTTGAAAAGAAAGGTAAGCTCAAAGCGGTGATCACCCAGAACATCGACGGGCTTCATCAAATGGCGGGAAGCACCGAGGTCCTGGAACTGCACGGCAATACCCGCAATTTCAGCTGCACCACCTGCCGGAAAGTTTTTGACCTTGAAATGGTACATGCACTTCTGGAACATTCATTGCCTCCGGAATGCGATGAGTGCGGGGGATTGATCCGGCCGAAAGTGGTCTTTTTCGGCGAGAGCCTGCCGTCGGATGTGCTGCACCACGCCCACAGGAGATCCGCCCGGAGTGATTTGTTCCTGGTGATCGGCAGCTCTCTCGTGGTACAGCCGGCAGCTTCTCTGCCGCTGATTGCATCGGAAAACGGGGCCTGTCTGATAATTGTCAACAAGCAAGCCACGCCATTGGACCGAAACGCGGAACTGGTCATCCGGGAGGGTGCGGCCTCAATCATGCAGGCGTTCCTTTAGAAAACCGTATACGTGCCGGCTTGCTGTGGTTTGCCTTGTGCCGGTTCTGTTTGTGTCAGCAGAAGGATTTTATTGACAATCCTTTCATCTTCTACTAAGTAATCATATTTATGCTATTGAAAGAAACCCTGCCGGGTGGATTTTTGTAACTTAGGAAAGCAGTCACCCCTGTCTTGCCCCGGTGTGAGACAGGGGTGACTTTGATTTGAAACGGTGGTGGACCTGTGGCAGGCATGGACAACAAATACAAAAAAACAGGGTGGAACCCGTCCCTGCTGGCGGGGGCTTTTGCAGTAACACTGATTTTCAGCTTCAGTTGGTTCATTCCCGGACCCTGGCGCGGCGTCTGGGATGTTATCGATGAACAGGTCTTTTTCACCTTGAACGGGATGTTGGCTGACAATCAGCCTATGGCGGTGTTCTGGGCTCTCCTGAATAACCGCGGATTTGATCTGGTGCCGGCCTTTCTTTTCCTTGCCCTGTTCTGGCGGTACATGGTTGGCGGCGGCCCCCGGGAGGAATCTTTCGAGCGGGTGGTCGGCTGTGTGTTGATGGTGTTTTATCTGTTGCTGGTCATAAAACTTGAGAGTCTGATCCTCAACGTCAGCCGCACCAGCCCCACCCTGATTCTGGATCCTTCGCATTCACTCACGGAAATGGTGCCGTGGCTGCCTGTCAAGGATTCATTCTCCTCCGGGACCTCCGGTTTTCCAAGCAGTCAAGGCATTGTATCCATCATGTTGTCGATTTTCCTGATCCGTTGTTACGGCTTTCGCGCATTGGGATGGGGCATCGGGATCATCCTGCTGTTCATTCTGCCGCAGCTTGCAGGGGGACTGCATTGGGTAACAGACATAGCGGTCGGCTCGTTGATCGTAGCGCTTCCGGCGATGGCTCTGTTTTTCGCCACCCCGCTCCACACCCGTCTGGCTGGTTGGCTGACTGCGGAGGCCCGGAGTCGGCTGCCGTGGGTGGAGTCCCTGGCCGTCCGGATACTCGACCCGGAAACCCCGTCTCTTGTGGGAAAGGGCATGTGCATGGGCTCAGCAGACATTGTTCCCGGGGTCAGCGGCGGAACCATGGCGTACATTCTCGGGATTTATCAGCGGCTGCTGGAAGCCATCACCGTGTTCAACCCCGGATGGTTGCGTCTTTTACTGCGTCTGGAGCTCAAAAAGGCAGTGGCCGCCATCCCGTTTTTTTTCCTGATGCCCCTCGGGATCGGCATTGTCCTGGCAGTGGTGATTTTTACCAGAGTAATCCCGCTGCCGTATTTTGTACAACATCATCCCGAACCCGTATACGGCCTGTTTTTCGGATTGGTCGGCGGTTCGGTCATTCTGTTGCTCAAAAAATACGCGAGTCCTTGCCTCTCTCACGGCCTGGTCATCCTTGCCGGTGTTGTGCTCGGTACCATGATCGTTTCCCTGGTTCCGGCCAGGACGCCGGATGCGTCATGGTTTGTTTTCCTTTGCGGCGCGGTGGCCATTTCCGCCATGATTCTGCCGGGAATTTCAGGATCGTTCATCCTCCTGATTCTCGGTAAATACGCCCTGATTCTCGGGGCGATCGGTTCCATTAACATCAGCGTACTCGCCCCTTTTATGCTGGGCTGCCTGGTCGGACTTCTCGGGTTTGCACATTCACTCAAGTGGCTGATGCGGCAGTACACAAAGATCATGAACCTGCTGATCACCGGCCTGCTGATCGGCACCCTGCAGGCCGTCTGGCCCTTTCAAGAGCGGATTTATCTTGTGGTCTCCGGCAAGGAGAAACTGATCGGCAGCGATCCGGTCTGGCCGGCAATGGATGCATGGCTGAGTCTCGCCGGCGGAATGATGATACTCGGATTTACAGGAATTTACCTGCTCCATCGGCTGAGTCGGAAGAAGGATTCCTGAAAA
>CAYFVA010000108.1:0-7684 GCA_964346265.1 uncultured Desulfobacterales bacterium | reverse complement strand
TTCGTGAAGCTCTGAAAATAGCATCTCAATTTACTATTTGCGCATACGATGCATACTTTTTAGTGTGTGCGATTTCTTTACACAGCCATTAATAACTCTTGACCGACGTATGATTGAAGCCGCTTAGAGTTTGGGTATCCAAATTATGGAGGTGGCCTGATGAAGGTCTATACATATTCAGAGGCTCGTCAAAAGTTTTCTACGGTTCTCGATGTTGCAAAATCTGAAGATGTTATTATTAAACGTCGAGGTGGTGAAACTTTCAAAATTGTATGTACCAAATCACCCGAATCACCTTTTGATGTTGTAGGCATAAAAACAAAAGCAACAACTAAAGATATTCTTAATGCGGTAAAAGAATCTCGGGCAGGGACTGCCGAACAAATGAAGGATTCGTAACCGAGTCGAGAGAAGCGAGTGCTCGGTTACGAATCCTATGGTTCAATCCCATCCAGCCGACGCAAAAAGAGGTGCGGCTGATTACACCGTTCATCAGTAGTCCATAGCCGGACAGTACGAAGGAACAGCCGGCCCGGGTTCGGACCGGCTGTGGTATGTGTTACCCGTTTACGGAAAAGCTCGATTCGTAGTTGATCTCCCGTTTGCGGGAGAAAAATCCCACGTTCAGGGTCCGTTGGGTGTACTTGAACTTGTACTGGAACGGTTCGTTGTCGTGATCCAGACCCTTTTCACAGGCATCCACCAGTTCCGCCATCATGCGGCCGACGACCGGGGCGTTCTTGTACTGGTTGCCCGAGGTGCCCACGGCCATGTAGAAGCCGGGAAGATCGGATTTGTCATAGATGGGGATCCAGTCGTCCGAGCAGTCGTACAGGTCCACAACCCCGTTGGGCTGGTTGGGCACCTTGAGGGAGGGAATCCGCTTGCCGAGACGGTAGCACTGTGCTTTCCACTGCTCCTCCGTGAGACGATTGTCCCGGCCATGGCCGCCCTCTCCGGCGTAGAACTCGTCCGGATCAACCCATTCCTGGGGATCGCAGTCCGGGTCCTCTGAACCGATGAGAAACAGGTTGCCCGTCTCCGGCCTGACGTAGCAGCCGATATCCGAGTCTGACATGTGGTAGCCGTCGTTGAGGTAATCATATCCATCCGGGGAGGGACAGTACATGACCTCGTGGCGAAGGGATTTGGTCTTTATGTTGCAGCCGTCCCATACGCCGTCCGCCATCTGGTTGATCTTGAAGGAGTGAGGGCCGCCGACGTTGATCACGACGGGAGCGTCGATCCGGGTGCCTTCTTTCAGGGTGATACCGGCGGTTTTGCCATTTTCACTTCTGATGTCCACAACTTCTACGTTGAACATGAACTCCCCGCCCTTGGCTTCGGCCGCTCTCATGATGTTGTGGGCGGACAATGCAGGATCGTTCACATAACCGCCTTCGGGGCAGAAGATGCCGCCTTCCAGCATCTCCGTGGGTTCGTCAAAGAATTGGGGATCTTCGGGACGGCGGACCGGCCAGAACTTGTGGAGATCCGCCGGAGGAACATTTGCCTTGATGGTGTCGTTGTCCCACTCTTCGTACTGTACGCCGACTGCGTCGTAGTGTTTTTTCACCTTTTGCCAGTCGTGGCCGTCGGATTTGAGAAGAATGGAACCGGTGTTCATGTATTCGGCAAGCCCCTTTTCATCTTCCACACTGTCCAGGTAGTTTTCCCAGTCCAGCCAGTACTTGAACCCTTCATAGGCCAGGGCCACACCGTCTTCGGTGGAGTAATGGGCCCGGACAATGGCGCAGGAGCCTGCTGTGGAGCCTTCTCCTGCATCCGGGAGCTTGTCCACATTCAACGTTTTGTACCCCATTTTGCAAAGTTCGTACGCAATGGGCGTTCCGATAACGCCGGCACCAATGATGATGGCATCGTATTTTTTGTTCGTGGTCATGGCGACCTCCTTTTTTTGACTGTTTTTGATGATGCTGTCATTTGTCTCTTGAAATCACTATATAGATTTATTAGGATTGGTAAAATTATTTATAATGCGAATATGCATCAGTTAAAATTATGTTACCGGATTTTCATCATCTATCGGCCGATGAATTCAAACTTGAAAACGTATGAGGATCAAACCTTGAAACCATTGATGAAGCCTGAGAACGAAGCAGAAGCAAATGTAATCAAATCGGTTTTAGAGGAACATGGGATACATGCAGAAATCAGATCATTTCATGATACTGCATATGACGGTCTTTTCCAGTCTCAATATGGCTGGGGACTGATTCGTGTTTCCGAGGCGGACTTTGATGAAGCACAAAGAATCGTTAAAGAATGGAAAGATGCATCTCCTGATGAACTTCCATGGGAAAAAAAATAGATCAGCGTCCCTGACTGCCGCATTTGGGAAAGAGGATAAACCATTTGCCACAAGAAACGATATCAAGTATTTGAGGGTCCCAAAACCCGGCAATGTTTTACATAAAAAGAAAGGATTCATGTGCAAATGACCCGGTTCGTCATTATCAGAAATATATTGATTTTTGTTTTCGGGGTATGGTTTTTCGAGTTCTTTCTGGATTACAAGCTGCCGGGAAATGACAACCTGCTGCTGTTTTTCGTGGCGATCCCGATCATCTGGGCCACGATCTGCCAGCTTTGGACCGCTTACAGCTACAGGGAAATTGAAAACAGGATGATCCTGTTTTTCACTCATGTGCTGAGCGTCATGATGCTGCTGAGTACCGTGTTCCTGGTCAGCGCCGTGCTCAACACCATTTCGGAAACCCTTGATGCAACCGGCGATTTTATGTTTCATGCGGTCGGGTGGACGGTTATCCTTGCCATGATCATGTATGATATCGTGGATTCACGCCGATAGGCCTCGCCCGGGGGAATTGGGGAATTTCCTTGCAAAACATTTCAGGCACCGCCGGCCCGGCTGATATATTCAGAACATGAGTCAAAACATATAATGGCTTTTAAGGTAAAATTATGTTGCCGGATTTTAATCGTCTAAAGGTGTTTTATCATATTTACCGGACCGGGAGCGTGGTGGCGGCTGCGGATGAACTGTACCTGACCCAGTCCGGTGTGAGCCAGCATCTGCAGAAGCTGGAGGATGAAATCGGGGTACCGCTCTTCACCCGGCTGCATAAAAAACTGATCCCCACCGATGGGGCGCATAAGCTGTTTGATATTGTGTCTCCGTTTGTGGATGACCTCAGTATCGGCGTGCAATATATCTGCGACCGGCATGAAAAACCGGTGGGGCACATCAAAATCGGCGGGCCCATGGAGTTCAGCCGTCACTTTTTCCTGCCGTTTTTGACCGAATTCCAGCAATCGTACCCGGATGTAAACATATCCTTATACAGTGGAAACCCGTCGGAATTGTTGAAAAAACTCTTTGATGGAGAAATGGATTTGGCTTTTATCGATCTTTTCAGCTCCACGGAACAGGGGCAGTTGATCGGCAATTTGTCCGCATATACCGCAAAATCCGTATTTGAGGTGGAGCTGCTGTTGACATGCTCCAAAACCTATTACGATAGTCATGTACAAGGGGATCATTCCTACCAGAATCTGAAAAAATGCTGTTACGGCACTTATGAAGAGTACTGGCTGGAACTGAAAAGTTGGTTCAAGCATCACTTTGAACGCATCCCGACCCGGTTGCATATTCGGTTCAAAGCCCAGGATATGCCCACCGCCACCCTGTGGCTGAAAAATGATATGGGGCTCGGGGTTGTGGACGGATATTGGGTGGCGGATCTGATCGACAGCGGGGAGGTCATCCCGATTGCCACGGATCAGCCGCAGATCATGAACCGGATTTCCATGATGCGCCTTCAGGGCAAATCCATGTCTGCACTGGAAAAGATCTTTCTCGACCATTTTCACGAACATATGCAGAAGCAGGAATGGACCCGGCGGGTGCGGTATCTCGGCATGTAAATTTCCTGCGGCGGCGGCCTGATACAAACCGGAGGCGACCGGGTATGGCAGGTACATGCACACCAGGCCCTGGAAACCTTCTATTTCATGAAGACTTTTCCGGATTGTGTTGACAAACAAGGATCGAAGATTGTACTATTTTTCCATTGAATCAGTAAAACTGCTTACATGCGGAATCTTTTGAGCGGTTTTACCCGGAAACCGTGGAACATATGCTTTTTTACCCCTTAGGGAAATGTGATAATGGAAACACTTGATCCTGTTTTTCTGGCGCGTTTGCAGTTTGCCTTTACCGTATCCTTTCACATCCTGTTCCCGGCATTCACCATCGGACTTGCCAGCTGGCTTGCCGTTGTGGAGTGGCGGTGGCTGAAAACGGGAGATGAAACCTACCGGCAGATTTACCGCATGTGGGTCAAAATTTTTGCCGTCACATTCGGCATGGGAGTGGTATCCGGGATTGTCCTGTCTTACCAGTTCGGGACCAACTGGTCCGTTTTTTCAGATAAAGCAGGCAATGTCCTGGGGCCGCTTCTCGGATTTGAAGTGCTTACGGCTTTTTTCCTGGAAGCATCCTTCCTCGGCATCATGCTGTTCGGATGGGACCGGGTGAGTCCGAAAATGCATTTCGCCTCAACCGTGATTGTTGCAGCGGGAACGGTGGTTTCGGCTTTCTGGATCCTTTCTGCCAACAGCTGGATGCACACGCCCCAGGGATTTTTCATCGGTGAAGACGGCCTTTTCTATCCGGAAAACTGGCTGGCCATCATTTTCAATCCGTCATTTCCCTACCGCTTGATTCACATGGTGGTGGCAGCCTATCTCACCACCGCATTTGTGGTGGCGGGCATCGGTTCTTTTTACCTGATGCGGAATATCCATGTAAAACATGCCAGGATCATGGTGGGCATGGCCATGATCATGGCGATATTTGTTTCGCCTCTCCAGCTGGTTTTCGGGGATCTTCACGGCCTGAACACCTTTCATGAGCAGCCTGCCAAGGTGGCGGCCATGGAAGGATTGTGGGAAACCCAAAAGGGAGCGCCGCTGAAGTTGTTCGGATGGCCGGACGATACCGCTGAAAAGACGCGGTTTTCACTGGAGATACCGAAGCTGTCCAGCCTGATTCTCACCCATTCGCTCGACGGCGAAGTCAGAGGATTAAAGGAATGGCCGCCTGATGAACGGCCGCCATCGGCCTGGGTGTTCTGGTCTTTCCGGGTCATGGTGGGCCTGGGCATGCTGATGATTGTAACCGGCCTGTTCGGAGCGGTCTTATACGTCAAAAAGCGGCTTTTTGATACCCGGTGGTTTCAATGGTGGTGCATGGCCATGATACCGGCGGGGTTTATCTCCGTGCTCGCCGGATGGTTCGTGACCGAAATCGGCCGTCAACCTTATATGGTATACAATGTCCTGCGGACTTCGGAATCCGTATCCCCGGTTTCCGGCGCCCACGTGGGACTGTCACTGACAGCTTTTGTGGTGGTGTACGGACTGGTATTCGGTGCCGGCACATACTACATCATCCGGCTGATACTCAAAGGTCCTGATGAGGACAAGGAGACCGCCTTTGGCGGACACGGCGTTGACACCCCGCCGATTGCGTCGGATATGATTTCAGAATCGGGAGGCCGCCATGTTTAGTTTTGCCGGAGCAATTGATTTGCCGATGGTATGGTACGGTTTGATCGCCACTGCGATTTTCCTTTATGTCCTTCTGGATGGTTTTGATCTGGGGATCGGGATCCTTTTTCCGTTTGCCCCGTCGGAAAAATGCAGAGACCGGATGATGAGCTCCGTTGCGCCGTTCTGGGACGGGAATGAAACCTGGCTCGTTCTGGGGGGCGGCGGCCTTTTCGCCGCCTTTCCCCTCGCCTATGCCATCCTCATGCCGGCATTTTATATTCCGTTGTTCCTCATGCTCCTGGGGCTGATCGCAAGGGGCGTTTCTTTTGAGTTCCGGTTCAAGGCGGAAGGAAAATCCAGGCAATTGTGGAATTATGTATTCCATTTCGGTTCTCTTTTTGCCACACTCACCCAGGGAATGATCCTGGGCGCATTTGTACAGGGAGTGGATGTGACCGGGAGATCGTTCAGCGGCGGTGCTTATGACTGGCTGAACGCGTTCAGTGTAATGACGGGCGTGGCTCTGGTCTGCGGTTATGCCCTGCTCGGCTCCACCTGGCTGATCATGAAAACAGAGGATATTACCAGGGAATGGGCCAGGAAATGCGCCTATTACCTGTTCGGGTATGTGGCGTTTTTCATGGGACTGGTCAGCCTCTGCATGCCGCTGATGGATGAGCGTATCAAGGAATTGTGGTTCAGCCTGCCGAATTTTTATTATCTCGGGGTGATGCCGCTGCTTTGCATCGTCATGTTTATATACCTCTGGCGTCAGTTGGGCCGGGGGGACGATTTCAAACCCTTTTTTCTCACCCTCGGTATTTTTCTGATGAACTATATCGGTATCGGTGTCAGCACCTGGCCGTGGCTGGTGCCTTATCAGGTCACGGTTCAAAAGGCGGCAGCCGCACCGGAATCCCAGTCCCTGCTTCTGGTGGGGGCAGTGGTTATGCTGCCGGTGGTCCTGGCATACACCGGGTACTGCTACTGGGTGTTCAGGGGAAAAACCCGACCCGATGCCGGGTACTGAAGTGAAAAAAAAGCAGTGGGCCTGGTTTGTTATCCTCTGGTGCGCAGGGATTCTGGCGGCCGGCCTGCTCGGCGTTTTGACCCGCTGGATTGTACGGCTTTAAACCTTGTTGTTCGATTCAGCCAGTTGTCCGGCCGGAACTGGCACCCGGAGGTTTTCTTTCAACGGTTTCCGTTGTTCCCGGGTTCAAAAAGTCTCTTCTTCCGGCAAGTCCCGGAAACGTATTCCGCGCCTTTTCCACCCCGGCCGTATCGATTTCGGTTCGGACCACCATCTCCCCGTCTCCGGCTCCGGCCAGGATCGTTCCCCAGGGGTCCGTCACCATACTGTGCCCTGCAAACTGGATTCCGCAGTTTGTTCCCGTCATGTTCGCTGAAATCAGGAAACACTGGTTTTCAAGGGCCCGGACCCTGTTGAACATGATCCACGGTTCGATCCTGGGATACGGCCATGCGGAACAGACCAGGAACACGTCCGCCTTCCGGTCCACCATGGCCCTGAAAAGCTCGGGAAATCTCAAATCAAAACAGGTGGCCATGCCCATACGTCCATGGGGGGTTTCCACCACCACAGGTTCGTGTCCCGGGGTAAGAATCCGGTTTTCTTTTGATTGGTATCCGAACAAATGGATTTTCCTGTATACTGCGATGCACTCACCGTCCGGCGACAAAAGCGCGCTGGTATTGTAATAATCCCTGTTGCGCTTTTCCACGAAACTGCCGGTATGCAGGTAAATCCGGTATTCCCGGGCAAGCTTTCCCATTAATACCATTGTGGGGCCGTTGATATCTTCCGCCTCGCTTATGTACCGGTCAAAACTCATGAAACCGATATTCCAGAGTTCCGGAAATATTACCAGGTCGGCATCCCGGCATTTTCCCACGGTCTCTGCAGCCTTTTCGACAGTGGCTTCCCTGTCGTTTTCCACAACCGCCATCTGGATGGAGGCAACTTTCATGGCAATCTCTCTCCTTTTTGATACCTGGTCTCTGGTTTGGTATTCTGCCTGCTCCATATCGTTCATGGGGCATACGCCGCAACTGAACCCGAGACTCTGGTCAAGTTCCGGTGAACAGGGGAATACGCATGATCAGAAAAGAACAGCCTCTTTTATCC
>CAYFVA010000107.1:0-7804 GCA_964346265.1 uncultured Desulfobacterales bacterium | reverse complement strand
GCGGCTGTATTTCAGTATATCAAAACCGAGGAAGAGGCTGCCTGTCAGGCAGCCATGCAGGAAGAGCCGGCAGCTCTGTCCGCAGGACCGGAACCCGTAAACGGCGGCGCTCCGTTTGATTTCAGTTCATGGAGATTGGCCGGACGGCAGGCCCAGATGCAGCAGCGGGCCATGATGCAGATGAAAGCGTTTCATTAAATGAAAATGACCATATACCAGGAGAGGCAATATGAGTGAACACGGCAGAGTGGAAATGACCGACATGAAATACGAGAAAAACAGGCCGGCGGCGGAAAATCCCCTGAAAGTCGAGGACCTTTCGTTACGGGACGGACACCAGTCCCTGTTCGCCACCCGGGGACGGACCGAGGACATGATCCCGGTGGCCGAGCGGATGGACGAGATCGGGTTCTGGGCGGTGGAAGTGTGGGGCGGAGCCACGTTCGACACCATGCACCGGTTTTTGAACGAGGACCCGTTCGAACGGCTGAGAACCCTGAAGCGCTAT
Source organism: uncultured Desulfobacterales bacterium (assembly GCA_964346265.1). GTDB lineage: Bacteria > Desulfobacterota > Desulfobacteria > Desulfobacterales > Desulfobacteraceae > JAIPEK01. The sequence goes on along the minus strand of CAYFVA010000107.1, from coordinate 7,296 downwards.
ATCAAAAAAACCCCGTTTTCCATGCTCCTTCGGGGCCAGAATCTGGTTGGGTACAGAAACTACGCGGATGACGTGGCCAAACTCTTTGTGAACCGGGCCTGTGAAAACGGCATGGATATTTTCCGGACCTTTGACGCTTTGAACGACTACAGGAACTTTGAAGCGGTGGTGCCTGTGATCAAGGAATGCGGCAAACATTTCCAGGGGTGTATCTGCTATTCCCTGACCGAACCGCGGATGGGCGGGGAGGTGTACAACCTCGACTACTACATCAACAAGGCAAAGGAACTCGAGAACATGGGCGCGGACACCATCTGCATCAAGGACATGGCCGGGCTCATGGCGCCGTACGACACATTCGAACTGATAAAGGCCCTCAAGGAGAACGTATCCAAACCGATCCATCTGCACAGCCACTTTACCTCGGGCATGGCGTCCATGACGCACATGAAGGCGGTGGAAGCCGGGGTGGACATCATTGACACCTGCCTTTCCCCTTACGCGTACAGGACGTCTCATCCGGCTGTGGAGCCCCTGGTGATGTCGATTCTGGGAACGAACCGGGATACGGGGTTTGATGTCGAGGCCCTGGCCGATATCAACCGGACCCTGGAAAAGGATATCATGCCCAAGTACAAACACCTTCTGGACGACACCAAGGTTTCGGTCATCGATACGAACGTGCTTCTCCACCAGACACCGGGAGGAATGCTCTCCAACCTGGTGAACCAGCTGAGGGAAATGGATGCCCTGGACAAGATCGAACAGGTGTACAAGGAGCTTCCGCGGGTCAGGAAAGAACTCGGCCAGGTGCCGCTCGTGACCCCCACAAGCCAGATCGTGGGCATCCAGACGGTGAACAACGTGTTGTTCGACACCGAAGACGAACGGTACAAAATGGTCACCGCCCAGGTCAAGGATCTTTGCTACGGGTTGTACGGCAAAACCCCGACAGGGGTGGACCCGGAGGTACAGAAAAAGGCGCTCAAGGGCTACGCCCGGGGCGAGACCCCGATCACCTGCCGGCCGGCCGAAGTGCTGGAACCGGAATTGGAAAAGGCAAAAGAAGAGATCGGCGACCTTGCAGTGGATGATGACGACCTTCTGGTGTATACGCTGTTTCCGGTCACCGGCAAAAAGTTTCTCATGAGAAAGTACGGCCTGGAAGAGGTGCCGAAAGAGTGTCAGCCCACCACGCTGGAGGATGTGAAAAAAAAGGAGGAACTTGTCCGCAAAGCCAAAGCAGGGGAACTTGCGGAAAAACAGGATTCCGGCGAGATGCCCGAAAAAAGCGAGTACCTGCGGACCTTTCATGTGTTCCTGGAAGACGAGTGCTTCGAGGTGGGTGTGGACGAGATCGGGGGCGGCCCTGTGATCCAATATGCCCAGCCGCAGCAGCAGGTGCAGACCCAGCCGCAGCCGCAGGCCCAGGCCCAGCCCCGGCCGAAACAGCCGGCAGGCGCAAAAGTGCCGCCCCCGCCCCCGGCTGCCGGTAAAGGAAAGCCGGCCGCACCCGAGCAGAAAAAAGCCGAGCCCGCAGCCAAAGAGCCTGCAAAAGCGGCGTCCCCCGCCCCTGCAAAATCTGCTGCCGCAGGAGACGGCACACCGGTAAAGGCGCCCATGCCCGGCATTGTCATCAAGTATGAGAAGAACGTGGGTGACGAAGTCAATGAAGGGGATACGGTGGTGGTCATCGAGGCCATGAAAATGGAAAATTCGCTTCCGGCTCCCAGATCCGGTGTGATCAAGTCCGTGAACTACGGGAGCGGGGATTCCGTGGCCAAGGAGGATGTGCTTGCGGTGATCGAGTGAGATGTTTGACAAATGTTCGCCTGTGCTTACTTTAGTGGCTATGATGTCCAACCATCACTAAAGGAGACAGGAATAATGACATTTGAAACAAAAGAAGAACTGCTCCAGAAATTTCTGGATATGGATAAACCGGTATGTCCCCATTGCAGCCAGGAGATGACGCTCTGGGAAGTACCGCAGATTACGTTCGGAGACGGACTCGGATGGGGGAGCCCCTATCTGTTTGTCTGCTTTAACGATGAATGCCAATCATATCTCGAAGGCTGGGACAATATCCAGGAAACCATGGAGTACACCGCATCCTACAGGTGCATCCAGGAGCCGGGAAAAGAAAACTTTGACTACATGCCTGTTTTCAGCCCCCAGGGAGCCAAGGGCCAGAAACTGGATGATGCGGAACTCGTGGAGCGGGAGGCCAGGAAAGAGGCCATGAAGCAGGGATTTTCCCTTCTCACGGATTACTACATGTCCAATGACTGGGATGAAATCCTCAAGATGCTTCTGGATCCGGCATACCCGCCGAAAGTCCGGCTGAAGGCGTCCGAAATGGTGGGTGATCTTGCCGATTCATCTGCAATCGAGCACCTTTTGAACCACAATTTCCCCTCGCCGGTCCTGCAGGAAAGTGTGGACAATGCAGTCGAAAAGCTCCATGAACGGAACTATACCAGAGAGTGCCCGTACTGCGCGGAAATTATCAAGAAACGGGCGACTACGTGCAAGCACTGCGGAAAAGAGGTGTCCAAAGGATAGTCAGCTCCTGCATTCGTCCTCGTACCGTACCATGTCATAGGAGCGGAAGATGATTTTCTCCCGCTCCTTTTTTTCTTCGGCAATCGGGGTGAAATCAAGCGTACCCATCATTTCGAGGGCTTCTTTCCTGGACGGGAGCTTTTCCATTCCTTCCCCGAAAGGTTTGCCGGTGGCCGTGTCCCGGATCAGGGCGCTCTGACCGTCCGTTGAAACCGAGAAGGGAATCCGGTAGTCAAACACAAGTCTTGCCGCAGCCATCACCTCTCGTTCATAGGACCCAAGGGAGCCTGCAATGCATCGGGCCGCCATGATTGCCCTGTTTTCCACGGATACGACAATGTCGATCACCGAGTTATACGGTTCTCCGTTGACCGTGAGCGCAATGGGCAGGTCCACCGTGATCTCTTCGATACCGTACCCTTTTTCCTCCACCAGGACTTTTTCGAAAATCTGGCGGTTTCCCTCCGGGCCGATCAGGGGAAGTTCCTTTCCCGTGACATAGTCAATAATGGTTTCCGTGTCAGTCATACAATGTGTCTCCAGTCATGTCTTCGGGTTTTTCCATTTCGAGTATCTTGAGGATGGTGGGGGCGATGTCCCCCAGGATGCCGTCCTTGAGACGGATTTTTTTGAACCGGTCGCCCGCGATGATAAAGTTGACCGGATTGAGGGTGTGGGCGGTGTGCGGGGAGCCGTCATGGTCGATCATTTTTTCCGAGTTCCCGTGGTCCGCCGTCACCACAGCGGTCCCGCCGGTCTCCCATAGGGCGCGGACCACTTTTTCAAGGGCCGAGTCAACGGTCTCGCACGCCTTGACTGCGGCCTCCATTACCCCGGTATGCCCCACCATGTCCATGTTGGCAAAATTGATGACCAGAAAATCACACCCGCCTGATTCAATGTTTTGTACAGCGGTGTCTGCCACCTGGAGTGCGCTCATTTCGGGCTTGAGATCATATGTGGCCACCTCCCTGGGGGACGGGATCAGGATCCGCTCTTCTTTGTCAAATACCGTTTCATCTCCGCCGTTGAAAAAATAGGTGACATGGGCGAACTTTTCCGTTTCCGCCAGCCTCAGCTGCCGGATTCCGTTCCGGCTCAGGACTTCTCCGAGAAGGTTCTCCAGGTGCTGGGGCATAAACGCGGCAGGGATGTCAAAATGCTCGTCATACCGGGTCATGGAAACGAACCCGGACAGTTCCGGCCGGTCCTGCACATTAAATTCGTTGAATTCCTTTTCAGTGAACGCCCGGGTCAGTTCCCGGGCCCGGTCCGCCCGGAAGTTGAAAAACAGGATCCCGTCCCCGTCTTTCACGGCAGTGCCAGGTTCTATGACAACAGGCTCGATGAATTCGTCGGTCCGGCCCTCGTCATACAGGGATTTGAGAGCTTCTGCCGGGTTGTTTTCGTGCCGGCCCTCTCCTTTGGTATAGAGACGGAAGGCTTTTTCCACCCGGTCCCACCGGGTGTCCCGGTCCATGGCCCAGAACCGGCCGCACAGTGTGGCGATGGTGCCGGTTTCCTGCTCAGCCAGAAAGGCCTGCAGGGATTCTACGTAGTGAATGCCGCTTTTGGGTGGTGTGTCCCTGCCGTCAAACACCGGGTGGATGTACAGGTTTTCAATACCCTGCATACGGGCCGTTTTGATAAGAGCGAAAAGATGCGAGATGTGGCTGTGAACCCCGCCGTCGGACAGAAGTCCGATCAGGTGAAGGCTCTTGCCTTTCCTTTTGACTTTGTCCATCAGGTCGAGGATGACGGGATTTTCAAAAAAGGTCCCGGATTCCACGGCCCGGTTGATTCGCACAAGCTCCTGGAGAACCTGTCTGCCGGCGCCGATGTTCATATGGCCCACTTCCGAGTTTCCGATGGTCCCCTGGGGAAGGCCCACCGCCTCACCGGATGCGGCCAGCCGGGAGACCGGGTACTCGGTCTCCAGCATGTCCAGGAAAGGGGTCTGTGCCCGGGCCACGGCATTGCCTTGGGTTTCCGGGTTGTATCCCCATCCGTCCAGGATGATCAGTGCATTGACATTTGATCCTCGAGTGTTCATTCGTCGTCTTCTTTCCCGCCCGGAGCCGGTTCCCTGGAAAATTGCCGCAGATCGATTCTCGGGGCGTCCGCCCAAAGTCCTTCCAGGTCGTACAGCTCTTTTGTGGCGGCATCAAATATGTGGATGATGATCCAGCCGAAATCCAGAAGCACCCATTTGCCCTCCCGGGTTCCTTCGGTGCCCATTGGTTTTCTCCCGATTTTTTTAAGCGACCGGCAGATATGCTCTGAAATGGAGGAAACCTGTCTTGCGGAGGTGCCGGTGATAATCACCAGGACATCCGTGTACGAGGTAAGATCACTGACGTCGAGGGCCGTGATCGATTCGGCTTTTCTCGAGAAAGCCGGCTCCAGATAGGGGGTTAGTTCATCTGTCTGGTTCATACATACAATCCTTTTTCAACGATGATCTGTTCGACGGGTCCGGGGACCAGGTGGCCGAACGGTTTTCCGCTGCGGACAAGTTCGCGGATACGGGTGGAGGAGATATCGATCAGGGGAACCTCGGCGACGGCGATGTTCTGTTTGCCTTTGTCGTGAACAAAGGCCTCCGCATTTTCGCTGAAGCGGTACCCGGAAGATATTCCTTGGCGGATAAAGTCGGATATTTTTTTGAAATCTGCACCGCTCCCCGGTCTTGTCATGACGATGACCGGGATTTTATCAAAAATGGCGGTGTACCTTTCCCATGCGGTGATATCCAGAAAGGCGTCGGAGCCGAGGATCAGATGGAAAGTGGTGTGGTCCGAATCCTGCTTTTGAAACTCTTGAACCGTGTCAATGGTATACGAAGGTCCGCCTCTTTCAAGCTCCATGGCGGAACTGAAAAAGCCGGGGATCTCCTTGATGCTCGCGTTGATCATTTCCAGTCTGTCACTGCCGGGGGCAAGCCCGGCTGAAGACTTGTGGGGCGGGACCGCACAGGGAATGAGATACACCCTTTCAAGACCGAAGTTTTCCCTCACCACCCGGAGCGTGTCGAGGTGGCCGTTGTGAAGGGGGTTGAATGTGCCGCCGAAGAGCCCTGAATTCATAATATCTATGTGTTATGGATCATTTGCGTCAATGCCTGTAAAAACGATGGAATCCCTTCGCCTGTGGCAGCGGAAATCGTGTGGATTTGTTGTTCGCTGTCCAGGCTCTTTTTGAATATATCCGCTTTTTGGGCAGCTCCTGTCAGATCGATTTTGTTGAGTACGATCATCTGCTGTTTTGCTGCAAGCTTTTCGCTGTACAGGGCCAGCTCCCTGTTGATCATATCAAGTTCCCGCGAGGGCGTTTCCGGGTCGATGGCGGATACGTCGATCAGGTGGATCAGAATCCCGGTTCGTTCCACATGTTTGAGAAATTTGATGCCAAGCCCGGTGCCTTCATGGGCTCCCTCGATCAGGCCGGGGATGTCCGCCACTGCAAAAGGTTCCCCGAAGTCCGGTTCGATCATGCCGATGGCCGGTGTCAAGGTGGTAAAGGGATACTCGGCCACCCGGGGCCGGGCGTTGGAAATTCGGCTGAGGAGTGTGGATTTGCCGGCATTGGGCATCCCGATAATGCCCGCATCCGCGATCAGTTTGAGCTCGAGCCGGAGACTCAGCTCCTCTCCGGGCAGTCCCGGCTGGGAGTACCTGGGGGCCTGGTTGGTGGAGGTGGCGAACCGTTTGTTGCCGCGTCCGCCCTTGCCGCCTTTGGCGATGATGAAGGTTTGATCGTTTTCGGTGAGATCGATGATCAGATCATCGGTCTCCTGGTTGTATACGGTGGTGCCGGGCGGAAGTTCAATGATTTTTCCTTTTCCGTTCCGTCCGTGTTTCTGGCTGCCCTGGCCCGGCCTTCCGTTTTCCGCTTTGTGAAATTTGATCCGCCTGTAGTCGTACAGCGTTTTTTTGCGCGGGTCGACTTTCAGGACGACATCGCCGCCGTCACCGCCGTCACCCCCGTCAGGCCCGCCTTTCTCAATGAATTTTTCCCTTCTGAAACTGGTACATCCGGGGCCTCCGTTGCCGGACCTGACGGAGATCGCTGCCTGGTCAACAAACTTCACGCTTCATGTACACAGGCGAGTTTTCTGTTTCTGCCTTTTCTTTCATAGGAAACCACACCGTCTGTTTTGGCGAACAGGGTGTAGTCCTTGCCTATGCCGACATTTTCCCCCGGGTGAATACGGGTGCCGAGCTGCCGGACCAGAATGTTGCCGGCAAGAACCTTCTCCCCGCCGTATTTTTTCACGCCGCGCCGTTGCGCGTTACTGTCGCGACCGTTTTTTGAACTTCCTGCCGCCTTTTTATGTGACATGGTAAACTCTCCTTTTGGTTCCGGGGATTTCGGGTTTCATCCCCTTGTTGTTCTTATGCCTCGATGGAATCGATTTTCACTCTTGTATACTGCTGCCGGTGGCCTTTCATTTTCCTGTACCCTTTCCGGCGCTTGTACTTGAATACGAGTTTCTTTTTGCCTTTGCCCTGGTCCACGACCTGTCCTTTGACAACGGCGTTTTCCACGGCAGGCTCTCCCAGCGTGGTGTTTTCCCCGTCCGAAACCATCAGGACGTCGTTGAATTCCACCATGGAATCGTCACCGGCGTCGATTTTTTCAATATCCAGCACCGACCCCTTCTCGACCTTGTATTGCTTGCCCCCGGTCCTAATCACTGCGTACATTCTGCTGTCTCCTTTATATTTCCAA